>JAJZTV010000177.1 GCA_021847385.1 Pseudomonadota bacterium
GCGAAACATTGGCATTATCCATTGTCGTAGAACCTCCAGAGGCCCCTTAGGGGCGTTTCCCACCAAATTAGGCGTTTATATTAAACGGCGTGCCGGGGCGAACATGGTAAAATCGGCCCTTTTTTATCGGCCATTTTCCCCATGTCTCGCGCTCTTCGCAACATCGCCATCATCGCTCACGTCGACCACGGCAAGACCACCCTGGTGGACAAGCTCCTGCAACAGTCCGGCACCTTCGCCGCGCACCAGCAACTCTCGGAGCGGATGATGGACTCCAACGACCTGGAAAAGGAGCGGGGTATCACCATCCTGGCCAAGAACACGGCCATCGACTACCAGGGCACCCGGATCAACATCGTCGACACCCCCGGCCATGCCGACTTCGGCGGCGAGGTGGAGCGGGTGCTGGGCATGGTCGACGGCGTGGTGCTGCTGGTCGATGCGGTCGAAGGCCCGATGCCGCAGACCCGCTTCGTGACCAAGAAGGCGCTGGCCCTGGGCCTGCGCCCCATCGTGGTGATCAACAAGGTCGACCGCCCGGGCGGCCGGCCCGACTGGGTGGTCGACCAGACCTTCGACCTGTTCGACAAGCTGGGTGCCACCGACGAGCAGCTCGACTTCCCGATCATCTACGCCTCCGGTCTCAACGGTTGGGCCTGTCTCGACCTGAAGGACGCCCCGTCCCAAGGCGGCTCGGCCAATGACATGAAGCCGCTGTTCGACGCCGTCCTGTCCCATGTGCCGACCCCGCCGGGCAACCCCGACGCCCCGCTGCAACTGCAGATCGCCGCGCTGGACTACTCGACCTATACCGGCCGCCTCGGCGTCGGCCGCGTGCTCAACGGCCGGATCAAGCCGGGCCAGCAGGTCGCGGTGATGAATCACGAAGAGCAGGTGGCCACCGGCAAGATCAACCAAGTGCTCGGCTTCAAGGGCCTGGAGCGCATCCCGGTCGACGAGGCCGAGGCCGGCGACATCATCATCATCTCCGGTCTGGAGGACATCGGCATCGGCGTCACCATCTGCGACAAGGACAACCCGGTCGGCCTGCCCATGCTCTCCGTGGACGAGCCCACCCTGACCATGGACTTCATGGTCAACTCCTCGCCGCTGGCCGGCACCGAGGGCAAGTTCGTCACCAGCCGCCAGATCCGCGATCGCCTGAGCAAGGAACTCTTGACCAACGTCGCGCTGCGCGTCGAGGACACCGCCGACGCCGATATCTTCCGCGTCTCCGGCCGGGGCGAGCTGCACCTGACCATCCTCTTGGAAAACATGCGGCGCGAGGGTTTCGAGCTGGCCGTGGCCAAGCCGCGCGTGGTGTACAAGGACATCAACGGCGAGAAGTGCGAGCCCTACGAGAACCTGACCATCGACCTGGAGAACGAGCACCAGGGCGCGGTGATGGAAGAGATCGGCCGCCGCCGCGGCGAGCTGACCAATATGGAGGCCGACCCCAACGGCCGCACCCGCCTGGAATACCACATCCCGGCCCGCGGCCTGATCGGTTTCCAGTCCGATTTCATGACCATGACCCGCGGCACCGGCTTGATGAGCCACGTGTTCGACGACTACGGCCCGGTCAAGGCCGACCTGCCCGGCCGCCACAACGGCGTGCTGGTCTCGCAGGAGAACGGCGAGGCCGTGGCCTACGCCCTGTGGAACCTGGAAGACCGCGGCCGCATGTTCGTCTCGCCCGGCGACAAGCTGTACGAGGGCATGATCATCGGCATCCATTCGCGCGACAACGACCTGGTAGTCAACCCGATCAAGGGTAAGAAGCTGACCAACGTGCGCGCCTCGGGCACCGACGAGGCCGTGCGCCTGACCCCGCCGATCAAGCTGACGCTGGAATCCGCCGTCGAATTCATCGACGACGACGAACTGGTCGAGATCACGCCCAAGTCGATCCGCATCCGCAAGCGCTATCTGCTCGAACACGAGCGCAAGCGGGCCTCGCGCGAGGCCTGAGTGTCGTCGGAGGCTAATATGCGCGCAGTGCATGTTAAGCCGCATAGCGGCGGCCGTAGACAACACGCCCCTCGCGCCTCGCGCGAGGCCTAAAACGTGAGGCGGCTCTGGGCCTGGCTCTGGAGCAAGGCGGAGCCGCTGGCGGTGAGCGAGGCCGAGTGGCGGCAGGCCCTGGACCTGCCGCTGTTTGCCGGCTTCTCTGTCGAGGAACGCGACAGGCTCAGGGCGCTGGCCGAGCGCCTGCTTGCCGATAAGACCTGGTCCGGCGCCGCCGGCATGCCGGTCAATGGTCCGATGGCCGCGACCATCGCGACCCAGGCGGCGCTGCCCGTGCTCAATCTTGGCGCTGACTGGTACGCGGGTTGGCAGGAGATCATCGTCTACCCCGACGAGTTCGTGCCCGAGCGGGAGGAGATGGACGAGGCCGGGGTGGTGCATCATGTGCGCCGGCCGCTCTCCGGCGAGGCCTGGGAAGGCGGGCCGCTGGTGCTGTCCTGGGGCGACGTCGAGCAATCGGGCCGCTGCGAGGGCTACAACGTGGTGCTGCACGAGTTCGCGCACAAGCTGGACATGAGCAACGGCGCGGTCGACGGTCTGCCGCGCCTTCCGCAGGCCCGGATCGAGGCCTGGGCGGCCGCCTTCAGCTCGGCCTATGAGGACTTCTGCCGGCGGGTGGACGCGGGCGAGGCGACCCGGATCGACCCCTACGCGTCGGAGAGCCCGGCGGAGTTCTTCGCCGTGCTCAGCGAATATTTCTTCGAGTGGCCGGAGCCGCTGTTCGCGGCCTATCCGGCGGTGTACGAACAGATGCAACGCTTTTATCGCCAGGACCCCCTGGCGCGTTTGAAAGGACAGGCCCATGACCTTGCAGCACCACGATAAAGCCCACGACAAGGCCGTCGCCGGCCAGGTCATCTTCGATACCGACTTGGAGCATTTCGAGGCCGACGTGGTCGAGGCCTCGAAGCAGCACCTGGTGCTGGTCGACCTCTGGGCCGATTGGTGCGGCCCCTGCCACTTCCTGTCGCCGGTCTTGACCAAGGTGATCCCGGAATACGACGGCAGGGTGCGGCTGGCCAAGGTCGAGGTGGACGAGGGCGACAACATGAAGATCGCCGGCCAGCACGGCGCGCGCGGTTTCCCGACCGTGCTCTTGTACAAAAACGGCGAGATGGTCGACCGTTTCCATGGCGCGAAGCCGGAGCACTTCGTCCGTGAATTCATCGATCAGCACCTCGCTGCCTGATCTCGCCCGCCGGCTCGACGACATCGAGCCGTTCCGGGTCATGGCCATCCTGGCCCGGGCCCGCGCGCTGGAGGCCGGAGGCCGCGACATCATCCACCTGGAGGTCGGCGAGCCGGATTTCGCCACGCCCGAGCCCATCGTCGAGGCCGGCATCGCGGCGCTGCAAGCAGGGCATACCCACTACACCCCGGCCTTGGGCCTGCCCGCATTGCGCCGAGCAATTGCCCATTATTACGGCGAACGCTATGGCGTCAGCGTGGCCGCCGAGCGGGTCGCGGTGACGCCCGGCGCTTCGGGCGGCCTGCTGCTGGCCATGGCGGCCTTGTTCAATCCGGCCGACGAAGTGTTGTTGGCCGAGCCCGGTTATCCCTGCAATCGCCATTTCGCCCGGTTGATCGAGGCAAAGGCGCGCTCGATCCCGGTCGGGGCTGCTACCTCGTATCAGCTCAGTGCGGAGCTGGTCGCTGCGCATTGGGGGCCGCATAGCCGTGGCGTGCTGTTGGCCAATCCAGCCAATCCGACCGGCAGCGTGGTCGATGCTAAGGCCTTACGCGCCATCCATGGCGTTGTGCGCGAGCGCGGCGGCTGGCTGCTGGTGGACGAGATCTATCATGAGCTGATTTACGATCGTAACGAACCGAGTGCGCTGGCATTGGGCGACGATGTGATCGTGATCAACAGCTTCTCGAAGTATTTTCTGATGACGGGCTGGCGCTTGGGCTGGCTGGTCTTGCCGGAGGTGCTGGTGCCGGCGGTCGACAAACTGGCGCAGAACCTGTTTTTGGCCGCGCCGACCATGGCGCAGCACGCGGCCATCGCCGCGCTGGCTCCGGCGACGCGCGGTCTGCTTGAGGCGCGCAAGGCGGAGTTGAAGGCCCGGCGCGACTATCTGCTGCCCGAATTGCAGCGTTTGGGCTTCGAGGTTTCCGCCAAGCCGGCCGGGGCATTCTACCTTTATGCCGATTGCAGCCGCTTTAACGACGACAGCGAGGCGTTCGCCGAGCGTTTGTTGTGGGAGGCGGGGGTGGCGGTCACGCCGGGAACGGATTTTGCTGGCGCCGAGGGTAGGCGCTATGTGCGCTTGGCCTATACCGCCGAGTTGCCGCGTTTGCGGGAGGCGGTGAGTCGGATGGAGGCCTGGCTACGTTCGGGTTGAATCGCGATAGAAATGAAAAAAGCCGGCACGAGGCCGGCTTTTTTCGTCGCTTCGCCGAGATTACTTGGCGGGAGCGGCAGCCGGAGCGGCAGCGTCGGCAGGAGCGGCAGCCGGAGCGGCAGCATCGGCGGGAGCGGCAGCCGGAGCGGCAGCGTCAGCAGGAGCAGCAGGAGCCGGGGCGGCAGCCTCGGGAGCCGGAGCGGGAGCAGCGGCTTCTT
>JAJZTV010000178.1 GCA_021847385.1 Pseudomonadota bacterium
AGCCGCCGCCCGAGATGGAGAGGCGCAGGCCCGCCACCGGGGTGTCGTTGCCCTTGATGAATTTGTCGATGGCGGAAATGGCCTTGGGGGTCAGGTTGATCATCGCGTTCTCCTAAGAAAAGTGCCTTACGGCCAGACAATCGCAAAGGCCGTGCCAAACGCGGAGACCACCCTAAACAACTGATTTACCTAGACATCTACTCAGACCAAGCACCCAACCCTGTGTGTGGAAACCCACTTGCACGAAGGCTTGTCGGGTTTGCGACAGCCACCCCGGCCATGCAGAACAAAATGGTGCCATCCGCACCAATCTGGCACAGGCCATGGCCGGCCGTTTTCGCCTGCCGGCGCGCATCGGCGCCAGTCCAAGCCGAGGTGGCCTGCCGCTTGCTAGTTAAGCCTTATCGACCACCCAACCCGCAAAGGACACACCATGGCCCGCATCGGCATCTTCTTCGGCAGCAACACCGGCAACACCCGCAAGATCGCCAAGACCATCAAGCGGCGCTTCCCCGACGACACGCTGTTCGCCGACCCGCTCAACGTCAACAAGGCCACGGCCGAGCTGGTGGCGAGCTACGACTACCTGATCCTCGGCACCCCCACCCTGGGCGAAGGCGCCCTGCCCGGCCTGGAGGCCGATTGCCAGAACGAAAGCTGGGCCGAGTTCCTGCCCCGCCTGGCCGACGCGGACTTCAGCGGCAAGACCGTCGCGCTGTATGGATTGGGCGACCAGGAGAAATACCCCGACAACTTCGTCGATGCCCTGGGCGAGCTGTACGACTTCGTCACCGCGCGCGGCGCCAAGGTGGTCGGCGCCTGGCCCACCGACGGCTACGACTTCATCGCCAGCAAGGCCGAGCGCGACGGCCAGTTCGTCGGCCTGGTGCTGGACCTGGACAATCAGAAGATGCTCTTGGAAGACCGGCTGGAGACCTGGCTGCGCTTGATCGCGGCGGAGTTCGGCTTGCCGTTGGGCTGAGATGTCCGACCGAAACCGTCATCGCGAGCCCCCGCTAGGCGAGGATAAAGCGCATAGCGCCGTGGCGATCCAGCAGTTGGGCCATATACCCGCCAGGCCTGCCACCCCCTCGCCGTTCGAAACCGGTGCACTCGAACTGTTCCACCGCGCCCTTTGTGCCGAGCAATGCCAGGCCTGGATGGCCGGGCTGATCGAGCAGCTCGCTTGGCACAAGGACTACCACGAGGTGCATGGCCGCCGCTTCCACATCCCGCGCCTACAGGCCTGGGTAGCCGATGCCGGCATCCAGTACAGCTACAGCAACAACCTGCTCGAAGTGCAGCCCTGGTCGCCATTGCCGTTGGCGATCAAGCGCGAAGTCGAGGCGCGAGTCGGCCACCGCTTCAACGCCGTGTTGGTCACCTATTACCGCAACGGCGACGACCACGTCACCTGGCACGCCGACGACGAACGCGAATTGGGCGACGCCCCGGTCATCGCCTCGCTCAGCCTGGGCGCCACACGCAGTTTTCAATACCAATCGCAGATGGACGAGCGCATCGCAAACGTAATGCTGGAGACAGGCGACCTATTGCTGATGCGGCCGGCCTTCCAGCAGGGCTGGCTGCACCAGGTGCCGATGGAGCCGGAGGTGACGGCCGGGCGGATCAACCTGACCTTCAGGCAGGTGGTGGGCGCAGCAAGTTTGGGGAATTAGGGGAACGTTGGAGGTAAGGGGCCGTCTGGGGGCGGCACGCCGGAAGACGGTCCCGCTTGACCGAAGTGTTAGCCATGGCCGTCATATCAGTTCAAAGTAGGGACACTGCCTAGTAGCCGGGTCGTAAGATAGGAGAAGAATGGCTCTGTGCACATGGTTCAGCCCTTCGAATTTATGCTCTGAAAGATAAGCCTCAACTGTGGATCGTTGCAATTCAGGCTCATCTGTAAAAACAAGAACAACGTAGCCTCCGGCATACGGCCCACCTTTTAGTTTCGGGAAGCGAGCGTTTTTTTCTTTGAGCAAGCCAGTTATGGACTCAAGAAACTTAACTTGATCCCACTCAGCCCAATCGTAATGTCGCCCGGCCTTGAATGCCTGAATCGATTTCCCATCGACTAACTCTGTAACTTCAATTGCAACTCGGTTTCCGTTGGCGTCGATTGCTTCTAAGTCAGGCGGATCGTTACCACGGCCTCTAATCGCAATCTCTGAAAAAGACGGAGCGCCGTTGGCTGCAAGCGATGCGGCAAGATGACCGGCAACTGATTGCTCCTCAAGATCGCGATCCGTAGCCCATTCGAAGAAGCTGGCATATCCACGCGACCTATCTCGCGCAGCGCGCATTGCTTCGGCAATAGCATGCTCATCTTCGGGAGACATAGTGGCTAACAGTTAATAGAGAGACCCACCTGTCCGGACATTTTTTAATATGGGGACAGGATGAAAGCGGTGGTAACGGATTGATGCGTCATGCAATTCGTCTCCCTGTGTCTCTCTATTAAGTTATGAAAATCGGATACAACACCAGCATAAATGAAGCCGCAGGCGCTTGCCAGCCATCCACCTACGCCTGCCACACCCCGAACCCCGCCTCGCGGAAATCGATCGCCAATTCGACTTCCATGTCGCGCGCCTCGTCGTAGGACATCGGGTTGTACATTTCGTAGAACTTGGGCAATAGCCGCAGGCCGTATTGTTGAACGTAGCGGTTGGCCTGGATGCCCGCCTTGTGCTTGTCGAAGCGCACGTCGGGGTCCAGGCCGGTCATGCCGACATAGACGCAGGGCTTGCCCGCGACGTAATCGGGGTTGGCTTTCTTGAACCGGCCTTCGTACAGCACGTCTTTCGACAACTCGATCACATAGACGTGGTAGTGATTGCGCTTGGCCATGCTGGCGCGGGCAACTCCATGGGAATGTGTGTGAGGATTATAGGGTCATTGCACCAAGGCCTTATGTCGCAAACCCGCCAATCGCGCCCGCGCGCCCCAACCCACATTTCCCTGAACCCCTGCCCCAGCGCCGCCTTCCGGCCGCTCTTGGCCATATCGCCACTCAGGCACAAAGCTTGCTCGATATATCTGCAATGAGCAATCGAGCCGCGTGCGGCAGGGAAGAGGTGAGCGATGAAGCTGCGGATCGAGCGGCCCCATGTCGAGGCGATGGTGCGGGAGTTCCCGCATCTGGCGCCGTTGACCGAGCAGTTGCGCCTGGGCAACCGGGCCGAAGCGCAGCTGGCCCAGTTCGGCCAGGCCGAGTTGGCCTTTCTCTGTTCGCTGTACGAGGCCGGCGGCCCGGAGTCGCGCGCCCGCGCCGTGCAGTTGCAGGCCTTGCGCCAGGCCATGGACGGCGCCGGCGAGAAGTTCACCGGCGAGGACCTGGAACGGCTGGTGCCGGCCATCGCCCGCTACCTGGCGCGCGACGCGCTGCGCGGCTGGTTGTTCAGCGCCCAGGTCACCGGCAAGCCGCTGGCCTATGTGGTGACCCGGCTCGACTACACCCCGGCCTCGAGCGAGGAGACCGGGCGGGTGCTGATCGAGCTCAAGGCCAATGCCCGGGGCAAGCTGGCCAACGTCACCCTGATGATCGTGGCGCGCGACATCGCCGGCCGCTCGGTGGCCGAGATGTTCGCGGCCAAGGGTTATCTGAAAGAGACGCCGGCCTTGATTGCGGCCTACGACGAAGGCGCCGCCCGCTACTACGACTGGCGCGCCCGCTACGGCGCGCAGTTCTCCGGGCGCGGCGTCGGCTTCTATGCCGAGAACCCAACCGCCAGCCATCGCGACACCGATTGGGCGCGCAAGGACGTGGTGGTGCTCTCCTCCAGCGGCGGCGCCGCGCGCCTGGTCAACGACGAGGCCATCCTGGGCGAGCGCGCCCTGGCGCTGGGCGCCACCGGCGACATCCTCGGCCCCTATCTGCGCCGGGCCGGCAAAAGCCTGCGCTACAAGGCCGACGACGAGGTGGAGCAAACCCGCGAGGCCATGGCCCCCGGCCTGTTCACCCAGTTGCCGGTGCACTTCTACATCCTGATGTTCCACCTGGAGCTGCACCATTACGTCTGGGTGCATGTCGACGATATCCAGCCCTATGCCTACCAGCCGGCGCTGAAACAAAAGCTGGTATTGCCGGCGGAGCAGACCGACCTGATCGACATCCTCACCGCCGAGATGGACGTGCTGATGGACGACATCGTCGCCGGCAAGTCGGGCGGCACCACGGTGCTGTGCGCCGGCCCGGCCGGCGTGGGCAAGACGCTGACCGCCGAGGTCTATGCCGAGATCATCCAGCGCCCGCTGTACCGGGTGCATTCCGGCCAGCTCGGCCTCAACGTGGCGGCGATGGAGACCGCGCTGAAGGACGTGCTCACCCGCGCCCAGCGCTGGGGCGCGGTGATGCTGATCGACGAGGCCGATGTCTACATCAAGCGGCGCGACGACGACATCACCATGAACGCGGTGGTCGGCGTGTTCCTGCGCGTGCTGGAGTATTTCAACGGCCTGCTGTTCCTCACCACCAACCGGGTGGACGACATCGACGAGGCCATCGTCTCCCGCTGCATCGCGCTGATCAAGTACAA
>JAJZTV010000179.1:0-794 GCA_021847385.1 Pseudomonadota bacterium
CATATTGCGGGCGCCGGCGCCGGAGGCGGCCTGGTAGGTCTGCGGCGCGATCCACTCGATCAGGCCCTTGTCGAACAGGCCGCCGATGGCCATCAGCATCAGCGACACGGTGCAGTTGCCGCCGACGTAGGTCTTGATGCCCTTGGCGATGCCGTCCTGGATCACGCCCTTGTTGACCGGATCGAGGATGATGATCGCGTCGTCCTTCATGCGCAGGGTCGAGGCGGCGTCGATCCAATAGCCCTTCCAACCGGCGGCCATCAGCTTCGGGTACACCTCCTGGGTGTAATCGCCGCCCTGGCAGGTGATGATCGCGTCCATCGCCTTCAGTTCGTCGATGCTGTTGGCGTCCTTCAGCGGCGGCACGTCCTTGCCGATGTCCGGGCCCTTGCCGCCGGGGTTGGAGGTGGTGAAGAACACCGGATCGATCAGATCGAAATCCTTTTCCTCGCGCATGCGGCCCATGAGCACCGAGCCCACCATGCCGCGCCAACCGACCAAACCTACCTTCTTCATGACTGTCTTCCTCAATCCGTTAAATCAATTCTCACCGCAAAGGTCGCCAAGAATCGCAAAGAGAAACAGCAGAAACTGCTTTGCGTTTCTTCGTGTCCTTCGCGGTAAATAATGCTCTGCTCTTACATTGCCGCCACGACGGCATCACCCATCTGGCTGCAGGAAATCTTGGTGCAACCCTCGGTCCAGATGTCGGCGGTGCGATGGCCCTGGGCAATCACCTGCTTCACCGCGTTATCGATCCGATTGTAGGCGGCCTCGTCGTTGAAGGTGTACTA
>JAJZTV010000179.1:804-4445 GCA_021847385.1 Pseudomonadota bacterium
GGCCAGGGGGTTGGCGACGTCCTTGCCGGCGATGTCCGGGGCCGAACCGTGGCTGGGCTCGTACATGCCCTTGTTGCGCTCGTCCAGCGAGGCCGAGGGCAGCATGCCGATCGAGCCGGTCAGCATCGAGGCCTCGTCCGACAGGATGTCGCCGAAGATGTTGCCGGTGACCATCACATCGAACTGCTTGGGCGCGCGCACCAATTGCATCGCGGCGTTGTCGACGTACATGTGGGACAGCTCGACCTCGGGATAGTCCTTGGCCAGCTCGATCATGACCTGGCGCCACAGCTCGGTGGTCTCCAGCACATTGGCCTTGTCCACGGAGCACACCTTCTTGTTGCGCTTCATCGCGATATCGAAGGCGATGCGGCCGATGCGGCGAATCTCCGACTCGGTGTAGCGCATGGTGTTGATGCCCTCGCGCTCGCCGTTGGCCAGCGTGGCGATGCCGCGCGGCTGACCGAAATAGATGTCGCCGGTCAGTTCGCGCACGATCATCAGGTCCAGGCCGGACACGACCTCGGGCTTCAGCGTCGAGGCCGAGGCCAGCTCGGGATAGAGCAGCGCCGGGCGCAAGTTGGCGAACAGGCCCAGGCCCTTGCGGATGCGCAGCAGGCCGCGCTCGGGCCGCAGGTCGCGCGGCAGGCTGTCGTATTTCCAGTCGCCCACGGCGCCGAGCAGCACCGCATCGGCCTCTTGCGCCAGCTTGAAGGTCGCTTCCGGCAGCGGGTCTTTCGCCGCCTCGTAGCCGGCGCCGCCGATGGCCGCCTGTTCCATCTCGATCTTCATGCCGTCCGACTTGAGGACGTTCAATACCTTGACCGCCTGGGCCACGATCTCCGGGCCGATGCCGTCACCCGGCAAGACTGCAAGCTTCATATCCAAATCCTCTACCGCAAAGTACGCGAAGAAACGCCAAGAACATCACAGACCATTCACGACGCGCTTGATTCCATCTTTCAGGCGCAGCACATTGAAGTTGATCAGATATCCCAACTTGTAGTCGCCCAGCTTTAAATAGCTGAGCAACTGAGCCAAGTGCAAATCCGTGATCTTATCCACGGCCTTCAACTCAACCACAACCTTGTCGGCCACCAGCAAATCCAGCCGATAGCCCGACTCGATCTCCAAACCATCGTACCTGACAGGTTGCACGGCCTGCCTTAGCACTGGAACCTGTTTGGCCAATTCATGCGCCAAACAAGCCTCATACACGCTTTCCAACAAACCCGGCCCCAAGGCGCTATGGACACGAAACGCCGCATCTAGAATCGTCCGCCCAATCTCTTCGTGATCCAAGATTTTGCGTCCTTAGCGTCCTTTGCGGTTAAACAAAAAGCCAGGGGGTTTCGTTCTTGCGCCGCGCCTCGTAGGCCTTGATCTCGTCCACGTGCTGCAAGGTGATGCCGATGTCGTCCAGGCCGTTCATCAGCCGGTGCTTGCGCTCGGCATCGACCTCGAAGCCGAAGGCCTCGCCCGAGGGCGTGGTCACGGTCTGCGCGGCCAGGTCCACGGTCAAGGCATAGCCCTCGGCGGCGAACGCCTCCTTGAACAACTTGTCCACCGTCTCGGCCGGCAGCACGATGGGCAGCAGGCCGTTCTTGAAGCAGTTGTTATAGAAGATATCGGCGTAGCTCGGCGCGATGATGGCGCGAAAGCCATAGTCTTCCAGCGCCCAAGGCGCATGCTCGCGCGAGGAGCCGCAGCCGAAATTCTCCCGCGCCAGCAGCACCGAGGCGCCTTGATAACGCGGCTGGTTCAGCACGAACTCGGGGTTGAGCGGCCGCTTGCTGTTGTCCATGCCCGGCTCGCCGCGGTCGAGGTAACGCCACTCGTCGAAGGCGTTGGGGCCGAAACCGGTGCGCTTGATCGACTTCAGGAACTGCTTGGGGATGATGGCGTCGGTGTCGACGTTGGCGCGGTCGAGCGGCACCACCAGCCCGTCATGTTTGACGAACGGTCTCATCGGTTGCTCGACTTCTGGATGGCCTCGCCGGCCTTCTCGATATCCTGGCCGATGCCGCGCACGGTGTTGCAACCATACAGGCTGAACACCACGCCGGCCGCAACGGCCAGCACGGCAACCTTGACCAGACCCAACACGACGAATTTCTTCGGAATCATCATCAAGCCCTCACGAAAGATTACGGACATCGACAAAATGGCCGAACACGGCGGCGGCGGCCGCCATGGCCGGGCTGACCAGATGGGTGCGGCCGCCCTGCCCCTGCCGACCCTCGAAGTTGCGGTTCGAGGTGGAGGCGCAGCGTTCGCCCGGCTCCAGCCGGTCGGCGTTCATGGCCAGGCACATCGAGCAGCCCGGGGCGCGCCACTCGAAGCCGGCCGCCGTGAACACCCGGTCCAGGCCCTCGGCCTCGGCCTGCGCCTTCACCAGGCCGGAGCCGGGCACCACCATGGCCAGCTTCACATTGGCCGCGACCTTGCGGCGCTGCTTTAATGCCCATTGGGCCACCGCCGCCGCCTCGCGCAGGTCTTCGATGCGCGAGTTGGTGCAAGAGCCGATGAACACCTTGTCCACCGGTATCTCCACAATCGGCGTGTGGGCCTTGAGCCCCATGTATTGCAGCGCCCGCTCCCAATCGCCCCGCTTCACCGCATTGGGCGCCTCAGCCGGGTCGGGCACGCGGCCGTCCACCGGCACCACCATCTCGGGCGAGGTGCCCCAGGTCACCTGCGGCTTGATCTCTTCGGCCTTGAGTTCGACCACGGCGTCGAACTGCGCGCCCGCGTCGGAGACCAGGGTCTGCCAGTAGGCCACCGCCTGGTCCCACTGCGCGCCTTGCGGCGCATAGGGCCGACCGCGCATATAGTCGATGGTCTTGTCGTCCGCCGCCACCATGCCGGCGCGGGCGCCCGCCTCGATCGCCATATTGCAGATCGACATGCGGCCTTCCATCGACAGCGAGCGGATGGCCGAGCCGCCGAACTCGATGGCGTAGCCGGTGCCGCCGGCGGTGCCGATCCGGCCGATCACCGCCAGCACGATGTCCTTGCCGGTGACGCCCTGGCCCAAAGTCCCTTCGACCTTGACCAGCATGGCCTTGGATTTCTTCTGCCACAGGCACTGCGTGGCCAGCACATGCTCGACCTCGGAGGTGCCGATGCCGAAGGCCAGCGCGGCGAAGGCGCCGTGGGTGCTGGTGTGCGAGTCGCCGCAGACCAGGGTCATGCCCGGCTGGGTAAAGCCCTGCTCCGGGCCGATCACGTGGACGATGCCCTGGCGCGCATCGTTCATCGCAAACTCGGTCAGGCCGAACTCATGGCAATTGGCGTCCAGGGTCTCCACCTGGGTGCGCGAGACCGGGTCGGCGATGCCCTTGTCCCGGTCGGTGGTCGGCACGTTGTGGTCCGGCGTGGCCAGCACCGAGGCGATGCGCCACGGCTTGCGGCCGCCCAGCTTCAGGCCCTCGAAGGCCTGCGGGCTAGTCACTTCGTGGACCAGATGGCGGTCGATATAGAGCAAGGCGGTGCCGTCCGGCTCCACATGCACCACATGGGCATCCCACAGCTTGTCGTAAAGGGTACGGGCAGACATTGGGCAAACAATTCGCATCGGAGAAAGGGGCGAATTATCGCATTTACAGGGGCTTAGGCGCTACGCCCCTAGGCAATCGGGG
>JAJZTV010000180.1 GCA_021847385.1 Pseudomonadota bacterium
CATCTCTTCCGAGGCCATGGCGGCCAGGTGGCCGGCCCACTCGTTGCGCTTGAGGAAGATCTCGTTGGACAGGATGTCCATCTTCTTCTGCTCTTCGCCCTGCACGTTCTCGGAACCGGCCGCGCCCAGCACGCCGAGCAGGCCGCCGTGGTTGACGCCGTTGGAGATCATCTTGCAGGCGGTGACGACGTCGTTCAACAGGCCGGTGAAGTCGCCGGTGGCGCCCTGGACGTGGCGCTGTTCCTCGATCAGGAACTGGGTCAAGGTGGTTCCGATATGCATGCTGCTGCCCTCGCGATTGCTTTAGAAAAGAAGAATCGCTAATTTTATCATGGCATTAGGGCTTTTTATAAGCCTTTTATGCCAAGGGGAAATAAGGCAGGCGGGCGGATTGATTACTGCGTCGTCAGCTGGTCCGACCGGGTGAACGACCAGGTCCGGGTGATGCTCAGGATGTCCACCTTCTTACGCATCTCGACCGGGAACGGCGAATAGGGCCCGGCGCCCTCGACGATCTTGGCTGCCGCGGCATCGAGCAGTTTGGAGCCGGAGCTGCGATCGATATGCACATCCACCACCTTGCCGTCGGAACCGATCTCCACAGTCAGCACCAGCGAACCGTACAAGCCTTCGCGCCGGGCCGCCTCGGGGTAGTTGTTGTTGCCATAGCGCTCGACCTTGAGCCGCCAGTCCTCGACGTAGCGGGCGAAGACAAATTCCTGGGCGCGGGCGCCGACGAAGGCGCGACGCGGCCGGCTTTGGTTGGCCTCCCATTCCTGGTCGATGCGGGCGGCGAGCTTGGCCATCTCCAGGCTGCGCGTGGTCAGGTCGGTCGGCGCGACCGTCGGTTCAGGCGGGCGCGGCGCGCTTTCCGGCCGGGTCTTGGCTTGCGCCAGGGCATAGCTGGCCTTGTCCTGGGTCAGCAGCCGGCGCGCTTGTTCCTCCAACATCTCGGCCCGGGCGTTCAGCCGCTGCTCGGCCGAGGCGGCGCTGTTCTCGGCCATGGCCGGCAAGGGGCTCTTGGCCTGGCGCTTTTCGTCGGTATCGCCGCCGCCGTCGAGATTGGCCTGGGCCAGCACGTCGGGTTTCAGCGGCTTGTCCGGGCTGTGGCTGTTGACCAGCACCACCTCCATCGGTAATCGGCTCTCGAACAGCTTGGCGTTGGCCGGCACGAAACGGACGCCGAAGATCACGATGACATGCACGATGGCGGAGACGACGATCGCTTGGCTGAAGCGGTCGTCCCAGTCGACCGAGGTGCGCATCACATAGGCCATCTACGCCTCAGCCCTCCGCGCGCGCGACGAACTGGCAGGCGAGTTCGACATCGAGCAGGTCGAAACTGCCGACGCCGACGCGCACCCGCTCGCCCGGGTTCAAGGCCGGAGCGCCGGTCACTCGGGTCACCAGGGGCATGCCCTCGAATCGCACCAGGTTCTCCTTCAACACGGTGGCTTCGCGCTCTACGATATTTTCCTGCATCAACCAGCGCAAGCACCAATAGCGCTCCATCTTGCGCTGGAACTCGGCATAAGCGTCGTAGGCCAGCTCGAAGTCGCGCACGTGGGCGAACAGCATCGGGTCGTTGCCGGCATAGGCCGGGGTCTCGCCGCGCACCGCGGCGATGATCTGGCGCTGGTTGATCAGGTCGACGTAGCGGCGCAGCGGCGAGGTGCTCCAGGCGTAGTGCTCGACGCCCAGGCCCTCGTGCGGCGCCGGCCGCAGGGTCATGCGCACCTTGCCCTGGGTCTGCGCCCGGTAGATGCCGGTGACCTCGGTCTCGGCCAGCAGGCGGCCCCAGCGGCTGTTGGCCAGGATCATCATCTCCGACACCAGCTTGTCGATCGGGTTGCCGCGCACGCGGGGGACGATCTGCACCCGCTCGTCCTCGACCTTGAACACGTAGTCCAGGCGCTGGACCTGGTCGGCCTTGCCGCGCGCCGCCTCCAGATGGCAGGCAAAGCCCCACAGCCATTCCAGCTCGCGGCGGAACGGGTAGTCGGCACCGCCGGCACCGATGGTGTCTTCGTTGAACAGCGGCTCCAGCGTTTCGTGGCGCAGGTTGGCGGCGATGCGGATGACGTCGGCCTGGGTGGCGACCGCCTGGATGCTGAAGTCCGAGGCCACCTCGACATAAAGCGACAGCGCCGCGCAGTCGCGGTTCTCGGCCAGGGTGTAACGCTCGACCAGGGTCTCCGGCAGCATGGTGATCTTGCCGCCCGGCATGTACACCGTGGACAGCCGGGTCGCGGCGACCCGGTCGAGTTCGCTGTCCGGCGTGATGCCGAGCGCCGGCGCCGCGATGTGGATGCCGACCCGGACCGAGCCGTCGGGCCGGAAGATCACCGAGAAGGCGTCGTCGATCTCGGTGGTGGCGGCGTCGTCGATGCTGAAGGCCGGCGCATCGCCCTGGGGCAGGTCGGGCGGCGGCGGCGGCGCGTGCAACTCCGGGAAGCCCGCGCCCTTGGGGAAGTGCTCGAGCAGGAAGGCCTGCAAGTGGTATTCGTGGCTGGACGGGATGGCACCGCACTTGTCCATGAGCAGTACCGGGGTGAGCCCGGTCTGGGCGCAGGCCTCGGCCAGCGCCTTGAATTCGAGCGCGTTCTTGTCCGGCTTGTGCAGCAGGTGGAAGACCTGGTGACGGAACGGTTCGGGCAGTTGGCCGCTCTTGAGCTGCGCCACCCACTCGGCCTTTTGCTCGGCCTCGCGCGCCTTGCGCTCCAGCGCCGCCTTAGCCGCGTTCAGCGCCTCGGCCGGCGCCGCTTTGTAGCGGCCCTTACCCTTTTTGTAGAAGTAGATCGGCGCCTCGTGCAGCTTGAGCAACACCGCGCCGGCCTCGGGCGCGGTGGGCTCATGGCCGTAATACTCGCGGGCGAGATCGGCAAAACCGAACTCGGCCTCGCCCGCCACTTCCCATAGAAAATCGGGGTCGAGCTCCGCGCCCAGCCGGCGCGCGCCGTCCATCGCGGCGGCCGGGGCCGGTTCCTTGTAGCGCAGCAGGATATTGGCCGCCTTCACCTTGGCCCGCTTGCCATGCTGCGACTCCAACTGCACCGAGGCGTCGTTGTCGGTCAGGATGGTGCCGGCCTTGATGTCGCCATCTTCCTCGTAATAGACGTACATGATGGCGTTCAAAACTCCAGAATGGTCGGGATGTATTCGGCGAAGCGGCTAAAGCCGTGGTCGCCGCCGTCTAGCACCACTTGCCGCGCGCCCTGAAAATAGGCCACGGCCTCGCGGTAGTCGAGCACCTCGTCGCCGGTCTCGACCAGCAACAGGTAACGCTCAAGCCGGCTGGGCTGTGAGACCTTCAGGGCCTGCAACTCGGCCAGGTGTTGCGCGCTGAATTCGTATTCTTCGCCGCTGTGCCAGTTCTTCTGCGCCTTGCCTACCTCGGCGGCCAGCTTGTCGTCGCAGGTCACGCAGGGGTTGATCTGCACGGCCTTCAGGCCGTGCTTTTCGGCCAGATAGGTGGCGTAAAAGCCGCCCAGGGAGCTGCCCAGCAGCTTCACCGGCGTTTTGCTCTCTGCGATATGGCGCTCAAGCAGCGCGATGGCCGCGCTCGGCCGATGCGGCAGGTCGGGGCAGAGGTATTGCCCGGCCAGCCCGCGCGCCGCCAGATAAGCCTGGAGTTCGCGGGCCTTGCCCGATTGGGCGGAACTGTTGAAACCGTGGATGTAGATCAGCATGAATCGAGCGCAGGACGTGGCTAGCCACGCGAGGAAAGTCCGAATGCTACCCGATGCGCGTCTTCGGCGAAACGTCGACTTGGCGCCTATTCCGGTAGGCTCTTAACTGCGCGGCTGCCGTTCCAGCCAAGTCACGAGCGCATCGAACAGCTTGGGCAAGGCCTCGTTGAAGCCCGCCGCCGCACCGCTGGCATCGAAGCGGGTTGCCGGTGCGCTGGCGGCAAAGGTTTCGTGCGCCAACAGGCGGGCCGAGTCACGCCGGATCAACTGCACATCGAGCACGATGCGCGCCTGGCCCGGCGGTGTCGCGGTGTCGTGATAGATATCCAACAACTTGATCGCCAATTGCAGGTCGCCGCTCATGCCCTCGCCGCTCAATGCAACCTGGCGATAGAGGCAGCTTGCGCGCAAGCGCTCGCGCAGCAGCAGACCGATCCGACTGGACGGCCGTTCCACCCATTGCGCGAATTGGTAATAACCGCGGCTTGCGGCATTGCGGCCATAGGCCAGATTCGGCGCGTTGTAGAAAGTGACCGGATTCAACACGTCGATCAACAAGGCCGCATTGGCCGGGGCGGCCTGGCAGTTTGCCGGCCCGGCGTCTTTGAGCAGGTAGTACGTCTTGACCGGCGCTTCGATGTCGATATTCACGCAGCCGGCCAAGGCCAGCGCGATCAGCCATGCAAACCGTTTCATGGGTTCTCCTCAGATC
>JAJZTV010000181.1 GCA_021847385.1 Pseudomonadota bacterium
TTGACGTCGTAGCTATAGGCGTATTGGCCACCGCCGGGATCGGTCATGCCCTTGATACGACCGCTGGCGTCGTAGCTGAAGCTCAGCTTGCGGCCGTAGGGGTCGGTGACCGTGGCCAGGTGGCCGCTGGCATCGTAGGCGTAGGTCTGGCTCAGGCCCTGGCGGTTGGTGACCTGCTGCAGCTTGCCGTCGGCGCTGTAGGTCTCGACGCTGTTGTCGGAAACGGTGTAGCGCCATGTGCCGTCGGAGAGCTGTTCAAGCTTGTCAGTGACGTCGGCATCCGGGATCCACTGGCTATTGTTTAGTGTGAACCGGTATATGCTGCCGACAGGTCGTATGGCTTTTACACTGGAGCTGGTAATCTCCGCGAGCTTTGCGAAGCTGTTCCAACCGGTACCGAGCACTCCTGCCACATCATTGTTGTAACTGTTGTAGTGGCGATTAAAGGCCAAGGGGAAAGCGCCGTGGCCGGCGTAGTCAACCTCGACTTGGTACTTGTTCGCAATGCCCGCGTTGATCGGGTTGCCGACGCAGCTGGTGGCATCGGCTGGACCATATATCCTTTCTACGCTGGCCGGCAAAGGGACCGCGAGACCATAAGGACACCAGTACACAAATTGCCGTTGTCCTGGGCATGAAGACCATGTTTGTTCAATACTCCAATCCCAATATCTCCAAGTACCAGGACAGCCTGGCGGTAAGTGTGCGCCATTAAAAGTCGGCCAAGGAGAACCTGTTGGTCCACATATATACGTGTAATCGATATTAACACCGGTGCCCCGTATCAATCCAAAAACGGGATCTGCCGTGCCTGATGGATAGAGCGTTGTATAGCCTTGTGCATTGGCCGTTTCAGCATATATGTTTAGGAAAAGTATTATTAAAGCGATAAGCGGGCTGGAGAAATGGGATCGCAGCTTGAATGGCGATCCGCAACAAACTTTTGCCAGAATGGTTAGCAAAGCAAAGCGCTTCGTAGTGCTGCTACGCACACAAATCATGAAAGCCTCCCACAGCTTGTCGTTTTATTTGAGCGTGCTTACATGTTAACAATCATGCCAGTCGATGCGGCATAAGCCATTCGATATAGTTAGTTATAACTTTTGGTTGATGTTTCCTATCCACGCGGCACGGTCCTAGCTCGCTCCGCTGCCGGCGGCTCATCGAACGGCCGCCCCAGGCTGAGCGTACATACAAAACAATGCGGCCGATAGCTGTCTCTGCGGCGGCATTCATCGAAAAATTGGACTCCGATCACCAACCTAGGAGTCTGCTATGGAAACCATCCAGAAGCGCGAAGCATGGAATAAAGGGAAGCTGGTTGGCCAGAAGCCACCGCTCAAGCCCAAGGACATCTGGGCCATCCGCATCCACTTGCAGAACGCACATGCCGTACGAGACCTTGCCATGTTCAACTTGGCAATCGACAGTAAGCTGCGCGGTTGCGATTTGGTCAATCTTCACGTGCACGACGTGACCCACGGGAAACAGATTCTCACTCGGGCCATGGTCATTCAGCGGAAGACGCAACGTCCTGTCCAGTTCGAATTGACGGAGCCAACACGAGTCGCCGTAGCAACCTGGATCGAGGAAGCTCAACTGCGTAGCGATCAGTATCTATTCCCAAGTCGAGTTGCAAGCTCGCCCCATGTCTCGACACGTCAGTATGCGCGGATCGTGCATCAATGGGTGGAAGCAGCCGGGTTGGATTCGTCAGTTTATGGGACTCACTCGATGCGGCGAACCAAAGCAACACTGATCTACAAGAGAACGAAGAACCTGAGGGCCGTTCAGCTGCTGCTTGGACATACCAAGCTGGAAAGCACGGTCAGATACCTCGGCATCGAGGTGGATGACGCACTTGAGATTTCTGAGCAAACAGAAATCTAGCGCTCAGGCGGCGGCTACACTTGCTCTTCTGTGTGGCCGCTTTGGGCATGCGCCACAATGAGGCGAAAGTGTGAGTGTGATGAAGAGGAAAGCAGCTGTTCGTGCCACTCAGGTCATCAACGGCGGAAAACTGTTTAATTCCGGCCGCTCAGATGCATTACTGCCAATGACGGCTTCGGCCGAATTGCCGCCATTCAACGCTCCGCACCCACCTCCCGCACCAACCTCATCCCCACCAGCGTATACCGCGTCTCCGGCGTATTCCAATTGCGATACGAACACCGCGCATAGAAGGCCCAGGTGTGCCACGAACCGCCGCGGCGCACGCGCACGCTGCCGGTGGCGGGGCCTTGCGGGTCGGCGGTGGGCGAGTGCGCGTAGTAGTTGTCGTCGTGGTAGTCGGCGGTCCATTCCCAGGCGTTGCCGTGCATGTCGTACAGGCCGAAGGCGTTGGGCGCGAAGCGGCCGACCGGGGCGGTGAAGGGGTAGCCGTCGCGGCCGGGCAGCGCGTATTGCGCCCAGTGCGGCCAGTTTGTCGCGGCATCGGCGTCGAACACGTTGGCCACCTTACCCAGCGACTGCGGCTCGTCGCCGCTGTGGTAGCGGGTTTGCGTGCCGGCGCGGCAGGCGTATTCCCACTCGGCCTCGGTCGGCAGGCGATAGCGCCGGCCCTCTTTTTTGCTCAGCCACGCGGCCAGGGCCACGGCGTCGTGCCAGGTGACGTTGACCACGGGGTGGTCGTCGCCTTGGGTGAAGCCGGGGTTGCGCCAGGAATATTTGGGCGCGCGCCCCTCGAAGGCATCGCCGCGTTCCGATTCGGCCGGGTCGTATTGCGGGTTGTAGCCGTAGCCGCCGGTGCCGTCGGCCACCGATTCGGGCACGTAGCCCGAGGCTTGCAGGAAGCGGCGAAATTGGCCGACGGTGACTTCGTGCCGGCCCAGGTAGAACGGCCGGGTGATGCGCACCTTGTGCACCGGCGCCTCGTCGGCCAGCAGCAGGAAACGCGCGGGGTCGTATTGCGGATAGGCCTTGGCCAAAGACTCGGGCGATTCATCGCTGCCCATCAGGAATTCGCCGGCCGGGATGCGGACGAACTGCATGCCGAGTGAGTTTTCGATGACCTTGGGCTCGGCCGCGCTGGCGGGCAGCGTGGCGAATAGAACGAGCAGCGCCGCGCTTAGTTTCATGTCTGCAAACCTGAATAGAACCACCAGCCTAACTCCGTAGTTATCTGCCGTCCCTCACCCCTCCCCCTCTCCCGGGGTGAGAGGTTTGTCAGGCCTACCTACACTGCACGACATGCCAGGAGAACACGTTTGATTTCACTACTGGCTTTATGCGAACGCCGGATCAGGCCCGGTCGTAGGTGACGAAGTGATAGGCCAGCCCCGCCGCACTGACGTGGGCGTCGCGCGCGGTCTCGCGCCAGGCCTGTCGGTCGAAGTCGGGGAAGTGGGCGTCGCCCTGGTAGTCGGCCTGGATTTCGGTGAGGTACAGCCGGTCGGCCCGCGCCAGCACCTGGCTATATAGATCGGCGCCGCCGACGAAGAAGACCTCGGGGTCGGCGCCGCAGGCGGCGATGGCGGCGTCGATGGAGTTGGCGGCGAGGCAGCCCTCGACCCGGTAATTCGGGTCGCGGGTGACGATGACCGTGGTGCGCCCCGGCAGCGGCCGGCCGATGGATTCATAGGTCTTGCGGCCCATGACGATGTGGTGGCCCATGGTCAGCGTCTTGAAGTGCTTGAGGTCTTCCGGCAGGTGCCAGGGCAGGGTGTTGGCGATGCCGATGGTGCGGTTTTTCGCCATGGCGGCGATGACGTTAATGCGCGCCGCCATGTCAGACCGCCACCGGCGCCTTGATGCCCGGGTGCGGGTCGTAGTTCTCCAGCGTAAAGTCTTCGTATTTGAAGTCGAAGATATTCTTTACCTCAGGGTTCAAGCGCATTTGCGGCAGCGCGCGCGGCTCGCGCGCGAGTTGCGTGTTCACCTGTTCCATGTGGTTGAGATAGATGTGGGCATCGCCCAGGGTGTGCACGAAGTCGCCCGGCCTCAGGCCGCAGACCTGGGCCATCATCATGGTCAGCAGGGCATAGCTGGCGATGTTGAACGGCACGCCGAGGAAGATGTCCGCGCTGCGCTGATACAACTGGCACGACAGCCTGCCGTTCGCCACATAGAACTGGAAGAAGGCGTGGCAGGGCGGCAGCTTCATCTTGTCCAGCTCGCCGACGTTCCAGGCGGAGACGATGATGCGGCGGGAATCGGGGTTGTGCTTGATCTGCTCGACCACCTGGCTGATCTGGTCGATATGGCGGCCGTCGGCGGTCGGCCACGAGCGCCACTGCGAACCGTAGACCGGGCCGAGGTTGCCCTGGGCATCGGCCCATTCGTCCCAGATGCTGACGCCGTTGTCCTTCAGGTATTTGATGTTGGTGTCGCCCTGCAAGAACCACAGCAGCTCGTGGACGATGGACTTGAGGTGCACCTTCTTGGTGGT
>JAJZTV010000182.1 GCA_021847385.1 Pseudomonadota bacterium
TCGACCTTGGCCATTACGAGCGCTTCAGCACGGCCAAGATGTCCAAGCGCAACAACTTCACCACCGGCCAGATCTACGAGTCGGTGATCAAGAAGGAGCGCCGGGGCGAGTACCTGGGCAAGACCGTCCAGGTCATCCCGCACATCACCGACGAGATCAAGCTGCATGTCCGCCTAGGGGCGGGCGATGCCGACGTGGCCATCGTCGAGATCGGCGGCACGGTGGGCGACATCGAGTCGCTGCCGTTCCTCGAGGCCATCCGCCAGATGGGCATCGAAGAGGGCCGGGACAAGACCTGCTTTATCCATCTGACCTTGCTGCCTTATATCCCGACCGCGGGCGAGCTGAAGACCAAGCCGACCCAGCACTCGGTGAAAGATCTGCGCGAGATCGGCATCCAGCCCGATATCCTGCTCTGCCGCGCTGATCGGTCGATTCCGGCCGAGGAGCGGCGCAAGATCGCGCTGTTCACCAATGTCCAGCCGGAGGCGGTGATCGAGGCCTTGGATGCCGACAGCATCTACAAGATTCCGGGCATGCTGCATGAGCAGATGCTGGACGAGATCGTCTGCCACAAGTTGAATCTCTTGGCCCGAGCGGCCGACCTGTCGGTCTGGAACCGGCTGGTCGAGGCGTTGGAACATCCGCAATACCAGGCCGATATCGCCTTCGTCGGCAAATACGTCGACCTGACCGAGTCCTATAAGTCGTTGTCCGAGGCCTTGGTCCATGCCGCGATGCATACCCGCAGCAAGGTGAACATCCATTACATCGATTCCGAGCAGCTCGAAAAAGAGGGCACCCAATCGCTCGAGGGCATGGATGCCATCCTGGTGCCGGGCGGCTTCGGCAAGCGCGGGGTCGAGGGCAAGATCGCGGCGGTCCGTTATGCCCGCGAGAACAAGGTGCCGTATCTCGGCATTTGTTTGGGCATGCAACTGGCCGTGGTCGAGTTCGCCCGCGATGTCGCCGGCATGGCCAAGGCCCATTCCACCGAGTTCGAGCAAGACACGCCCTATCCGGTCATCGGCCTGATCACCGAGTGGCTCGACCGTGCCGGCCAGGTCGAACGGCGCGACCAGAATTCCGATCTGGGTGGCACCATGCGCCTGGGTGGCCAAGTCTGCAAGCTGGTCGAGGGCTCGCTCGCCCGCCAAGTCTATGCCCAGCCCGAGATCGTCGAGCGCCACCGTCACCGTTACGAGGTCAACAACACCCTGTTGGCCCAGTTGGAAGCCAAAGGCCTGCGCGTGTCCGGCCGGGCACCGGGTACCGAGCTGTGCGAGATGGTGGAATTGCCGGACCATCCCTGGTTCGTCGGCTGTCAGTTCCATCCCGAGTTCACGTCCAACCCGCGCGATGGCCATCCCTTGTTCAAGGCCTTCGTCGAAGCGGCGCTGGCCCAGCGCCAGCGGCGTTTGGGCGAAGCCGCCCAGGGCCACGCCGAAAGGGGAGAGATATGAAACTCTGTGGCTTCGAGGCGGGCCTCGACCAACCCTTGTTCCTGATTGCCGGCCCCTGCGTGATCGAGTCCAAGCAACTGGCCTTCGACACCGCCGGCCAGTTGAAGGAACTCTGCGCCGAGCTGGCTATCCCGTTCATCTACAAGTCGTCCTACGATAAGGCCAATCGCTCTTCCGGCGGCTCCTTTCGCGGCCTGGGTATGGACGAGGGCCTGAATATCCTGGCCGAGGTGAAAAAGCAGATCGGCGTGCCGGTGCTGACCGATATCCACACCGAGGCCGAGATCGCGGCGGTGGCCGAGGTGGTCGACGTGCTGCAGACTCCGGCCTTCCTCTGCCGACAGACCGATTTCATCCAGGCCGTGGCCGCCACCGGCAAGCCGGTCAACATCAAGAAGGGCCAATTCCTCGCGCCCTGGGACATGAAGAACGTGGTCGACAAGGCCCGCGCCGCCAACGGCGGGGCCGACACCATCATGGTCTGCGAGCGCGGCGCTTCCTTCGGCTACAACACCCTGGTTTCCGACATGCGCGGCCTGGCCATCATGCGCGAGACCGGTTGCCCGGTGGTGTTCGACGCCACCCATTCGGTGCAGCAGCCCGGTGGCCAGGGCACCTGTTCCGGCGGCCAGCGTGAGTTCGTGCCGGTGCTGGCGCGGGCGGCGGTAGCCGTTGGCATTGCCGGCGTGTTCGCCGAGACCCACCCGGACCCGGCCAAGGCGCTGTCCGATGGGCCCAACGCCTGGCCCTTGCCGATGATGAAAGCGTTGCTGACTACCTTGAAAGAGATCGATGCGCTGGTGAAACAGCGCGGCTTCGACGAGAACAATTTGATGAAAGCTTGACCGCAAAGGACGCGAAGACGCGCAAAGTAAAACCAGGTAAGGTTTTCTTCGCGTTACGTAGCGTCCTTCGCGGTGGAAACTGGAAAAGGAAAGAAAGAAGAAATGAGTGCCATTGTTGATGTGATCGCCCGCGAGATCCTGGACTCCCGCGGCAACCCCACCGTCGAAGCCGATGTCCTGCTGGAGTCCGGCGTCATGGGCCGTGCGGCCGTGCCGTCCGGTGCCTCCACCGGCAGCCGCGAGGCGATCGAGCTGCGCGACGACGACGCCAAGCGTTACGGCGGCAAGGGGGTGTTGAATGCGGTCGAGAACGTCAACACCGAGATCGCCGAGGCCTTGATCGGGCTGGATGTCGAGGAGCAGAGCTTCATCGACCAGACCTTGCTCGAACTGGACGGCACCGAGAACAAGTCGCGCCTGGGCGCCAACGCCACCCTGGCGGTGTCGCTCGCCTGCGCCCGCGCCGCCGCCGAAGAGGCTGGCCTGCCGCTGTATCGCTACCTGGGCGGCGCCGGTCCGATGAGCCTGCCCACCCCGATGATGAACATCATCAACGGCGGCGCCCATGCCGACAACAGCATCGACATGCAGGAATTCATGATCATTCCCGCCGGCCTGCCCAGCTTCCGCGAGGCCCTGCGTTGCGGCGCCGAGATCTTCCACCAGCTGCGCAAGATCCTGAACAAGGCCGGCCACATCACCACCGTCGGCGACGAAGGCGGCTTCGCGCCCAACTTCAAATCGAACGAAGAGGCGCTCAAGGTCATCGTCGAGGCGATCGCCGCCGCCGGCTACCAGGCTGGCAGCGATGTGCTGATCGGCATCGACTGCGCCAGCTCCGAGTTCTACAAGGACGGCAAGTACCATTTGGAATCGGAAGGCTTGGCCCTGAGCTCGGCCGAGTTCGCCGACTACCTGGCCGCTTGGGTCGACAAGTACCCGATCATCACCATCGAAGACGGCATGGCCGAGCAGGACTGGGCCGGCTGGGCGACGCTGAACGCCAAACTGGGCGAGCGTATCCAACTGGTCGGTGACGACATCTTCGTGACCAACACGAAAATCTTGAAAGAGGGCATCCAGAAGGACGTGGCCAACTCCATCCTGATCAAGGTCAACCAGATCGGCACCCTGTCCGAGACCTTCGAGGCGATCGAGATGGCCAAGCGGGCCGGCTGGACTTCGGTCATCTCGCACCGCTCGGGCGAGACCGAGGACTCCTTCATCGCCGACCTGGCCGTGGGCAGCAATGCCCTGCAGATCAAGACCGGTTCGCTGTCCCGTTCCGACCGCATGGCCAAGTACAACCAGCTGCTGCGCATCGAGGAAGAGCTGGGTGAGCGTGCTTCCTATGCCGGGCGCGAGGCGTTCTACCAGTTGAAGAGCGTCTAACAGGATGAAACGCGCGTGCGGCTATGGCGGTTGGGATGGAGCGCAAGACGCGGTGGCGCAGCTTGGGCTCTCCCCAAGCAAGCCGACGCAACGCCGCGATACGCCCAACCGCCGACGCCCCTTCGGGTTGCCGCCTGGGCGGGCGTCTGCCGCGTTGCGGCGCTTGGCAATGGAACGGCCATTGCCCGCGCACCGCGCCTTGCATCCATCCCGCCCAGGCGGCAACGCATCGCGTGTTTCATTCTGCTAGACGCTCTTTGCCATGCGCGGCCTAGGCCTCCTGCTCGCGCTGCTGATCTTGTTGCTGCAATATCCTTTGTGGCTGGGCAAGGGCAGCTGGCTCAAGGTTTGGGATCTGGAGCGTCAAGTCGAGCAGCAAAAAACGGCGAACGAGGCCCTGGCCATGCGCAACGCCAAATTGGCGGCGGAAGTGAACGACCTGAAACAGGGCTTCGACGCCATCGAGGAGCGGGCACGTTTCGAACTGGGCATGATCAAGCGCAATGAGGTATTTTTCCAGGTCATGGAATCGCCCAGCGGGGAGACCTCGGTGAAAGCAAACACGAATAACGGCGAGCCGGCT
>JAJZTV010000007.1 GCA_021847385.1 Pseudomonadota bacterium
GGCGAAGGTAAGGGCCTGGGTGATGATGGAAAAATACACGCCCTTGATCCGCGAGCGGAAGGCGAAGTAGCCGAAGACATAGGCCACCAGCGCCGGCACCGCCAGCACCAAGAGCAGCGACCAGATAAACGAATCGGTGCCGAGCCAGTACCAGGGCAGTTCCTTCCAATCGAGGAAGACCATGAAGTCGGGCAAGGCGGCATGGTAGGAACCGTCGGTGCCGATCTCGCGCATCAGATACATGCCGAAGGCATAGCCGCCGAGCGCGAAGAACAGGCCGTGGCCCAGGGACAGGATGCCGGTATAGCCCCAGATCAGGTCCATCGCCACGGCGACGATGGCATAGCACATCAGCTTGCCGCCCAGGGTGATGGCGTAGTTCGACACATAGAGCGGACTGTCGTGCGGCACGAACAGGTGCAGCGCCGGCATGAGCAGCAAGGTAATCGCCGCGAAGACGGCGAGCGCGATCCAGCCGGTGCGCGGCATGACCTTGAGTAGACGGAGGGTCAGCGGCGTTCTCATCTCAGTTCTCGACGAACCGGCCCTTCAGGGCGAACAAACCCTGTGGCCGTTTTTGGATGAAGACGATGACGATCACCAGCACCACGATCTTGGCGATCACCGCGCCGGCCCAGCCTTCGAGGAACTTGGTGACCACGCCCAGGCCCAGCGCGGCCCAGACCGCGCCGGCCAACTGGCCGACACCGCCCAGCACCACCACCATGAACGAATCGACGATATAGCCCTGGCCCATGTCCGGCCCGACGTTGGCGATCTGCGACAAGGCGACGCCGCCCAGGCCGGCGATCCCGGCGCCGAGACCGAAGGCCAGGGTGTCGATGCGCGCGGTCGGCACGCCGACACAGCCGGCCATCTGCCGGTTTTGCGTGACGGCGCGGACGAACAGGCCGAGCCGGGTCTTCTGCATCAGCAACCAGACCAAGGCCAGCACGAACAAGGTGAAGCCGATGATGACGATGCGGTTCCACGGCAGCACCAGGCCGGCCATGACCTCGATGCCGCCGGACATCCAGCTCGGGTTGGCGACTTCGACGTTTTGCGCGCCGAAGATCACCCGCGCGGCTTGGATCAGGATCAACGACAGGCCCCAGGTGGCGAGCAGGGTCTCCAAGGGGCGGCCGTAGAGCCAGCGGATCACGCTGCGTTCGAGCGCGATGCCGACCAGGCCGGCGGCGGCGAAGGCCACCGGGATCGCGGCCAGCACATACCAATCGATATAGTCCGGCAGGTAGCGCTGGAACAGGCCTTGCACCGCATAGGCGGTATAGGCGCCGACCATCAGCAGTTCGCCGTGGGCCATGTTGATCACGCCCATGACGCCGTAGGTGATCGCGAGGCCGAGCGCGGCCAGCAACAGGATGCTGCCGAGCGACAGGCCGGAGAAGATTTGGCCGATGGTCTCGCCGACGGCGAGCCGCGACTCGATCAAGTTGAGCGAAGACTTGGCCGCCGTGCGCACGCGGGCATCGGCCTCGGTGGCCGGATCGAGCAAGGGCAGCAGCAGGTTGCGGGTGTTGGGCGTGGCGTCGTCGGCCAGGGCCTGCACCGCGGCCAGGCGGGCATCGGCATCGGGGCTGCCGAGATTGGCCTGGGCCTGGGCCAGCTTGAGCAGGTGCTTGATCTCGGTGTCGGTCTCGCGGGCCAAGGCCTTGGCCAGCACCGGTGCCATCTCGATGCCGCTGTTCGATTGCAGCTCCTGCGCCGCGGCCAGGCGCACCGCGCGGTCCGGGTTGAGCAGGCGCAAGGTGGCGATGGCGTTCGACAGTTCGGCCCGGATACGGTTGTTGATGGTGATCGTGTCGTAGCTTTCCGGCGCTGGCACGATCGCCGCGCCGCTGACGGCATCGACCGCGGTTTCGCCGTCGAGCAGGAACACCTTGTCGCCGGCCACGAGCAGTTCGTCGTTGGCCAGCGCCTTGAGCACCTTGACCGCCGCGCGGTCGCCGCTGGCACCGAGTTGCTGGATGGCCGCGATCTTGGCATCGGAATCGTCGGCCGCCAGTCGCTTGACCAGCGCCGGGTCGAGCGCCGCCCAGACCGGCAACGCCGGCACGAGGCAAAATAGGAGAATGAGTAGGCGTCTGATCATGGCGTGTCTTTGCTGACGGCTGTCTCCGTCATTCCGGCGCCCACCGTCGAAGATAGGCGCCGGAATGACGCCCTCCCGCAGGAGGGCGCCGGTGGCCGAATTACTTGGTATCCGGCTCGTCCTTCTTCTTGTCGTTACCCGGAATGAACGGCGACCAGGGTTGGGCCTTGACCGGACCCGGGGTCTTCCACACCACGTTGAACTGGCCGTCAGGGCGGATCTCGCCGATGAACACCGGCTTGTGCAGGTGGTGGTTCTTCGGGTCCATCGTGGCGGTGAAGCCCGACGGCGCCTTGAAGGTCTGGCCGGCCATGGCGGCGATGACCTTGTCGGTGTCGGTGGACTTGGCCTTCTCGACCGCCTGCTTCCACATATGGATGCCGATATAGGTGGCCTCCATCGGGTCGTTGGTCACCACGGTGCCGGCATTGGGTAGGTTCTGCTTCTTGGCCCAGTCCTTGTACATCTTGATGAACTTGGCATTGGTCGGGTTCTTGATCGACTCGAAGTAGTTCCAGGCGGCCAGGTGGCCGAGCAGCGGCTTGGTATCGACGCCGCGCAGCTCTTCCTCACCCACCGAGAAGGCCACCACCGGGACATCGGTCGCCTTCAGGCCGGCATTGCCCAGCTCTTTGTAGAAGGGCACGTTGGAGTCGCCGTTGATGGTGGACACCACCGCGGTCTTCTTGCCCTCGGAGGCGAACTTCTTGATCTTGGCGATGATGGTCTGGTAATCGCTGTGGCCGAACGGGGTGTACTCCTCCATGATGTCGGCATCCTTCACGCCCTTGCTATGCAGGAAGGCACGCAGGATCTTGTTGGTGGTGCGCGGGTAGACGTAGTCGGTGCCCAGCAGCACGAAGCGCTTGGCCGAGCCACCATCCTTGCTCATCAGGTATTCCACGGCGGGAATGGCCTGCTGGTTGGGCGCGGCGCCGGTGTAGAACACGTTCTTCTCCAGCTCTTCACCCTCGTACTGCACCGGGTAGAACAGCAGGCCGTTCAGTTCCTTGAACACCGGCAGCACCGATTTGCGCGAGACCGAGGTCCAGCAGCCGAACACCACCGCCACCTTGTCCTTGGCGATGAGCTGGCGGGCCTTCTCGGCGAACAGCGGCCAGTTCGAGGCCGGGTCGACCACCACCGGCTCGAGCTTCTTGCCCATCACGCCACCGGACTTGTTGATCTCGTCGATGGTCATCAGCGCCGTCTCTTTCAGCGCCGTCTCGGAAATGGCCATGGTGCCGGACAGGGAGTGCAGAATGCCGACCTTGATAGTGTCGGCGGCCAATGCGGAAAGACTGGTCAAGCCAGCAGCAGCCAGGGCCACCGTGAGCGTGGCGGCCTTGATGAAGTTGCGACGTTGCATGGAAGGCTCCTTAAATTTGAGTGGACCGGACTGAGCGTTTTGTTTCAGTCGCCGCCAGATTAAGGAGCCGGGGTCGGCGGAGGTATACGTCAGATGGCGTATACAGCGCTTGTTCGTTCGCCCCATTCGCCATCAACTCTCATGATTCGGCCTAAGATATGGGCGGCTGGGTTATTCTTGATAAAAACCGCCATCGTCATACGGAGTCAGGGTGTGCCCAATAAAAAACCCACATCGAGGAATGTCTATCTCGCTTTAAGAGACATGATCCTCAATTTCGAGCTTTACCCCGGTAGTCGCGTCACCGAGGGCGATATGGCTGCGCAATTCGGCGTCAGCCGGACCCCTATACGCTCTGCCATGCAGCGCTTGGAGGCGGAAGGCTATTTAACCGTCAAACCCAAACAAGGCTGCTTCGTCCGCCCACTGGATATCGATGAGCTCGCCGGGTACTACCAAGTGCGTATTGCCCTGGAAATGCTTTCGCTGGAATTGGCTTGTACTTTTATGACGGATGCGCAGCTCAAGGATTTATGCGAGGCGTGGGACCCAATGTTCCAAAAAGGGCGCACGACCAATGCCGAAAAAATGGAGGCCCGGGACGAATCCTTCCATATGGCCATTGCCGCAGGCGGCGGCAACGCCGCCGTGGCGAAGTATTTACAGGATATCCATCACAAAATCAGACCGATTCGCCGGCTCGACTTCACCGAGGGCGCGCGCATCGATTGCACCTATGAAGAGCATTATCAGATCGCCCAGCACCTATTGAAACGTGACTTGCCTGCTGCCCAGGCAACGATGCGTGCCCACATCCAGCGTAGCGAGCAATTCGCAAAAGGCCTGACGCTCATACAGCTTGCCCAAAAGGCGGGCCGCAAGAAATTCGGCAAATAAGCCAGGCACCAGTCTGGTGCCTGGACACTTTTCTGGTGCCTTTTTCTGGTGAAAAAATCGCCGGTCCCACAGCCAAGCCGGCGACAACGACAAGGCGCAAATGGCTGATAAACAACATGAAATTCCACGCCGCCGCTTCCAGGCACGAGAATGGCACGCTAGTTGCTTATACATCGTTGTATACAACGTAGTGTTTTTAACTGGCGTGTTTTCTCTAAGGAGGCTCTATGCGTTTTCGACATCACTTACCGCTCATTTCATCTTGTTATGGTGCCGCACTGCTTTACGCCGGAATGTCGTTGGCGCCTGCCGCCGGGGCAGCCGATTGGAGCGACACCTATCTCGGTTATCGCCATGGCACCAAATTTGCCGAGCCATTCGAGGGCAACAGCATCTCAAAGGACATCTTCAATTTGAGCCATGTCAGCGGCTACAAATACGGCACCAACTTCTTCAATGCCGACATCCTGCTGTCCGACAGCAAAGACCCGGCCAGCGCGACCTCGACCGATGGCGCACACGAAGTGTATGTGGTCTACCGGCACACATTGGACCTGGAAAAAGTCACCGGCAAAAAGTTCAGCTCTGGCTTTATCCGGGGCGCAGGGCTGACCGCCGGCTTCGACTACAACAACAAGGATGACGCCGGCTACAACTCGAAGAAGCACATGCTGGTGGCGGGCCCGACCGTCATGCTCGATGTCCCCGGTTTCATGAATGTCAGCCTACTGGCGCTGTGGGAGAGCAACGCCCCTTGCAATACCTTCACGAATACATGCGTTCCCAGATACCGCTACGACACCCATCCCATGCTCACTGCAGCCTGGGGCATCCCGATCGGCTCCACCCCCCTGTCCTTCGAAGGTTTTGCCAACTTCATCGCTGCCAAAGGCAAGGACGAATTCGGCGCCGACACCAAGCCGGAGACCAACATCGACATGCAGCTTATGTTGGATGTGGGCGCGGTCACTGGCGGGGCCAAGAACACATTCAAGGTCGGCCTGGAGTATCAGTACTGGAAGAACAAGTTCGGCGTGGACAGCAATGGCCCCGCCGGCTCCGGCGCCTTCGCCAAGACGCCGATGCTGCGTGCCGAATATCACTTCTGACGCTTAGCCATTCCGCTAGCCACAACGCATCCGCTTAGGAGATGAAACCAATGAGTCACTTAAAACACTTCCAGTTCAATGCCAAGCGCCGTCAGGTGCTGAAGGGCTTGGCCGGCGCAGGGCTGACCACCGTCATGGGCGGGTTTGGCATCAAGGCGGCGCAAGCCGCCGGCAAAGTCACGATGGGCTTTATCTATGTCGGCCCCCGAGACGATTTCGGCTATAACCAGGCCCACTACGAAGGCAAATCGGCGCTTGCCAAGCAGTCTTGGATCAAGGCCGTCGACCAGGAGAACGTGCCGGAAACCATCGAGGTGCAGAAGGTCATGGAGGGCATGATCAATCTGGACGGCGCCCAAGTTCTGTTCCCCACGTCTTTCGGCTACTTCGATCCGCACATTCTGAAAGTGGCCCCCAAGTACCCGAATGTCATGTTCCTGCATTGCGGCGGCCTCTATGACGCCAAGAAACACCCCAAGAATGTGGGCAGCTATTTTGGTTATATCGACGAACCGGTTTACGTCTCCGGTATCGTCGCCGGCCATATGAGCAAGACCGGCAAGCTGGGTTACATCGCTGCCATGCCGATTCCGCAGGTACTGCGCAACATCAACAACTTCACGATGGCGGCCCGCAGCGTGAACCCGAAGATCACCGTGCAGGTCGTATTTACCGGCGGCTGGTCGAACCCGGTCAAGGAGGCCGAGGCGGCAAATAGCCTGATCGACCAGGGTATCGATGTGCTGACCTGTCACGTCGACAGCCCGAAGGTCGTTGTGGAAACCGCGGAAAAGCGCGGCATCTACTCCTGCGGCTATCATGCGAATCAAGCCAAGCTCGCCCCCAAAGGTTTCCTCACCGGCGCCGAATGGAACTGGAGCAAGGTCTATTTGGATTACGCCAAGATGATCGCCGGCGGCGAGAAGATTCCCAACCTCATCCGTGGCGGCTTTAAGGAAGGCATCGTCAAGAGCTCGCCTTATGGCAAGGCGGTCAGCGCGAAGGCCAAGGCCCATGCCGATAAAGTGCGCGCCCAGTTCATGGCCGGCGATTTCGTGGTCTATAAGGGCCCGATAAAGGACAACACCGGAAAGACGGTGGTTCCCCAGGGCAAGGCCTATGGCCAGACCGATATCTGGCTGGAAAGTATGGACTGGCTGGTAGAAGGCGTCATCGGCAGCACCAAGGGTTAATACATGCCAATCGCCCTAGCCCCATTTTTAATTCCCCTCTCGGCGCTTCTACTCTCCTCGGTGTTGTTTGGGGCCTTTGTGTGGATGGCTGGGGCGACCCCCTCGGACGTATATCAATCGATCTATCGTGGCGCATTCGGAACCTGGTATTCCTGGCAGAACACCCTGACCCGTGCCGCCCCGCTGATGCTCACCGCACTATGTACGGCACTGCCTGCGCGCCTTGGCCTGGTCGTTATCGGCGGCGAGGGCGCCGTAGTTATCGGCGGATTGGTCGCGGCCTTGGCTGGCATCGCCCTGTTGGATGCCCATCCGATGGTGGCCCTTGTTGGCATGGCTTTGGCATCGATAATCGCCGGCGGCGCACTCATCGGCCTAGTCGGCTGGCTGAGACAGGCTAGAAACGTCAATGAAACGATCAGCTCTCTTCTATTCAACTACATTTGCATCGCCATCCTGAATTTCTTGGTGGTCGGCCCCCTGCGCGACCCTGAAACCCTGAACAAACCGTCGACCCATCATATCGGCGAGACACATATGCTCGGCTACTTGGGCGATTCCTCCATACACATGGGCTTTGCCTTTGGCCTGATCGCCTGCCTGATCCTATGGATACTCTATAAGCACACGACATTCGGCTTTGCCGTGGATATGGTCGGCGGCAATGCCCGCGCGGCTCGATTGTCCGGCCTGCCGGTGCGGAAGATCATGCTGCTGGTCACCTTTATGGGCGGCGCTGCCGCGGGTTTGGCCGGCATGATCGAGGTGGCCGCCGTGCACGGCAGAGCCAACGCTTCCCTGAATGCCGGCTACGGTTATGAAGGCATCTTGATCGCCTTTGCGGCGCGCCATCACCCATTGGCCATCGTCCCGATGGCCATTCTATTCGGCGGCATTCGCGCCGCCAGTGATTTGCTGCAAAGAAACCACGACCTACCCGATGCCACCAGCCTTGTGCTCCAAGGCATCATCTTCGTGCTTGTTTTGGCCAGCGAAGCGATCTATGCCCGCATGGCCGCTAAAAGTGGATACAAGTCATGAATGCCGACGACATCCAATGGCTGAATGTGTTCATCGCCGTGCTTGGCGGTGCCACGCGCGTGGGCACACCCTTCCTGTTCGTCAGCCTGGGGGAATGCCTGACCGAAAAAAGCGGCCGGATCAATCTTGGTCTTGAAGGCAACCTCATCATGGGCGCCATGGCGGGTTATGGCATCTCTTGGCTGACGGGCTCGCCTTGGCTGGGTGTGTTCGCTGCCGGGGCCACCGGCCTGGTATTGGGTTTTATTCATGCGCTGCTTTGCCAGCAGCCGCGGGTCAACGACATTGCCGTCGGTATCGCGCTCATGATTCTTGGCACCGGCCTGGCTTTCTTCCTGGGCAAACCGCTGATCCAGCCTAGCGCACCCAAACTGGCCGCCGTCCATTTGGCTTCCTGGAGCGACAACCCCGCGCTACGTTCAGCGCTGGAGATCAATATTTTGTTCGTGGTCGGCGCCCTGCTGGCACCGGCAATGGCCTGGTTTTTCAAGAACACGCGCTGGGGGCTGGCTATCCGGACCGTGGGCGAAAGTGACGATGCCGCACGGGCCATGGGGCTCGACATCAATGGCGTGCGCATGCTTGCCACCATGGCTGGCGGTTTTTTGGCCGGCGTGGGCGGCGCCTTTCTATCCCTCTACTACCCAGGCGGCTGGAGTGAAGGCCTATCGAGTGGCCAGGGCCTGATGGCAGTGGCCTTGGTCATTTTCGCCCGCTGGGATCCGATCCGCTGTCTGTATGCCTCCCTGCTCTTCGGCGGGGCCGGCGCGCTGGGCCCGGCATTGCAATCGGTCGGCGTGACTTCGGGCTATTACTTGTTCAATGCCGCGCCCTATGCCCTGACCCTGGTACTGATGATCGCCACCTCCTCGACCAAGGTGCGCTCACGCATGCCCGGCACATTGGCGGCCCGTTAACGCAAGGTGGAGATGAAAATGAATTCATATGTCGAGTCCGACCCCTATCCGTGGCCCTATGACGGCGACTTCCGCCCGGAAAATACCGCGCTGATCATCATCGATATGCAGACCGATTTCTGCGGCATCGGCGGTTATGTCGATCGCATGGGCTACGACCTCTCGCTCACGCGTGCGCCGATCGAGCCCATCGCGCGGGTGCTTGCTGCCGCACGCGAACAAGGCATGATGGTCATCCACACCAGGGAAGGCCATCGCCCGGATCTCACCGACTTGCCCGACAACAAACGCTGGCGTAGCCAACGCATCGGCGCCGGCATCGGCGACCCAGGGCCTTGTGGCCGCATTCTGGTACGCGGCGAGCCGGGCTGGGAAATCATCCCGGAACTGGCTCCCCGACAGGGCGAGCCCATCATCGACAAACCCGGCAAAGGTTCCTTCTACGCTACGGATCTGGAGCTGTTGCTGCGCAAGGCCGGCATCCGGAACCTAGTCATCACCGGCATCACCACTGATGTCTGCGTGCACACCACGATGCGCAACGCCAACGACATGGGTTTTGAATGCCTGCTGCTGGAAGACTGCTGTGGTGCCACGGACATGGGCAACCACTTGGCCGCCGTGAAGATGGTGAAAATGCAAGGCGGCGTATTCGGCGCCGTCGCCACGTCGGCGCAATTGCTCAAGGCGCTGGCATGACCGGCTTGGCCCTGGAAGCCATCAACGTCAGCAAACGCTTTGGCGATTTGCAGGCCTTGGATCGCGTCTCGCTCAAGCTGAAAAAAGGCGGCATCCATGCGCTGCTTGGCGAGAACGGGGCGGGCAAAAGCACCTTGGTCAAATGCATCGTCGGTTTCTACACGCCGGACGAGGGTGAAGTGCTTCTGGGCGAACATCAACAGCTCATCAGCAATCCGCGGGATGCCCACGACCTGGGTATCGGCATGGTCTATCAGCATTTCACCCTGGTGCCCAATATGACCGTGCTGGAGAACCTGGTGCTGGCCCGCCCCCGCCTGCCATCGATCATCGACTGGAACAAGGAGCGCATGGCCATCGCGGAGCGCATGAAGGGTATGCCTTTTCAATTGCCGTTGGATGCGCCGGTCAACCACCTGGCCGCCGGCGAGAAGCAAAAGCTGGAGATCATCAAACAGCTTCTGCTCGACGTGAAGGTCTTGATTCTGGATGAGCCGACATCCGTATTGACCCCCGACGAGGCCGATGAAGTGCTGGGCCAAATCAAAGACATGGCCCGACGCACGGGGCTTGCCGTGCTGATGATCACGCACAAATTCCGCGAAGTCGTTTTGTATGCGGACGATGTCACCGTGTTACGTCGAGGCCGATATGTTGGATCGGAAAGAGTCGGCGACGTCAGTGTCGAAAAAATGTCCGAGATGATGGTGGGCCGTGAATTCTCCGGCACGGCGTTAGCCCGCGAACCGGCTGCCGATCAGGGCGTGAAACTGGCCATCGACGCATTGACGATCGAAGACGATAGCGGATTGCCTGCGGTGTCCAACCTGTCATTGACGGTCAAGGGCGGGGAAATAGTAGGTATCGCCGGCGTTTCCGGCAACGGCCAACGCGAGCTGGTCGAAGCCCTAGCCGGCCAGCGCCCCACCACCGGTGGCGAAATACGCGTCATGGGCGAACGATACCGGGGCGAACGCCAAGAGTTGTTGCGTCACAGGTTCCACTGTCTGCCGGAAGAGCCGCTGAGAAACGCCAGCGTGTCGCGCATGAGCGTTGCGGAAAACCTCGGCTTTCGCTGCTTCGACCGCCCACCACACAGCATCGGCGGCTTCCTTCGCCGTCGTGCAATAAACGCTTATGCGCAACGGTTGATCGCGGAGTTCAAGGTAAGCCCCGCCAACACCGCCATCCCGATCGGAAACCTATCGGGCGGCAATGTGCAGCGGGCCATACTTGCACGTGAACTGTGGGATCAACCCAATGTGCTCGTCGTGGCCAATCCTTGTTTCGGCTTGGACTTTACCGCTGTGGCGGAGATCCACGCCCGCCTCATGGCCGCCCGTAACGCCGGTGCCGCCGTGCTGCTGATCAGCGAGGACCTGGATGAAATCATCGAGCTGGCCGACCGCATCGACGTCATTTCGGACGGCCGGCTTGTCTATGAAACCACCCCTCAAGCCGCCGATCCGATTGTCATCGGCCACCATATGGCCGGCCATGCCGGGGAACCCCATGCCCATTAAAGCCAAGCCCTATCCTTTTGCGCTCCCCCCCACGCAGCCGCCGGCCTTGATCGTTATCGACATGCAGCGCGATTTTGTGGAGCCTGGCGGCTTTGGCGCGTCCCTTGGCAACGATGTCGCTCGACTGCAGGCCTGCGTGCCTGTCATCGCAAAACTTATCGCTGTCGCACGGCGCTTGGGCTTGCCGGTAATCCATACCCGTGAGGCGCACCGCCCAGACCTTTCCGACTGTCCCTCGGCCAAGCGATTGCGGGGCGATTGCCGCTTGAGAATTGGTGACGCCGGGCCAATGGGCCGGTTGCTGATCGATGGCGAGCCTGGTAATGCCATCGTCGACGAGCTCAAACCCATCCCGGGCGAGATTGAAATTGCCAAACCGGGCAAGGGCGCATTCTATGCGACGCCGTTGCAGGAAATATTGCAGCAGAGGGACATCACGCATTTGCTGTTTACCGGCGTCACCACTGAAGTCTGCGTGCAGACCACCATGCGCGAGGCCAATGACCGTGGCTACACGTGTTTGCTCGTGGCCGATGGCACCGAAAGTTATTTCCCGGAATTCAAACACGCCACCTTGGACATGATCACGGCACAAGGCGGCATTGTCGGCTGGGTAGCCGATAGCGAGGCCGTGATCGACGGATTGGAGAAGGCCTATGGATAGGCAACTGGATTTGCACACCCTGGCCGACATCGCTTCGATCCCCGACCGGCTGGATGAGTTTGTCTGGGAAACGCTGCGGCCGGGCGTGGATATCTGCAAGCTCCATCAAGACTTGGCGGGCAACACCAAAATGGCCCTGCTGCGGTATATCCCCGGCGCGACCGTTCCAGAACATTTACACGTGGGCATGGAATATATCCACGTGCTGTCCGGCTCCCAGCAAGATGAAAAAGGCATTTATCCGGCCGGCACGGTCGTGATCAACCGAACGGGATCGAAACATAGCGTAGCCAGCCCGGAAGGTTGCGTGGTTTTGGCCATATGGGAAGTACCGGTGCGGTTTTTGTAGCTTGGCCCGACCCGACAACCATTGCGCAATCAAATGACCGAAAAATGATTCTAAGCCTGGATATTGACCATTTACAAAAGCTCTATCGGTCTAAGGCCATCACCCCGACCGATACCGTTCAGGTATTGATCGACCGCATGAACGGGAGCGACGCGCATCACATCTGGATCAGCCGCCTGGACGACGACACCTTGCGCAACTATGCCAGGGACCTGGGCAAGCGCGACCCGGCAGCGCTGCCACTGTATGGCATCCCCTTCGCCATCAAGGACAATATCGATCTGGCCGGCCTACCCACTACCGCCGCCTGCCCCGCCTTTGCCTACAACCCGAACAAAAGCGCCGCTGTCGTGCAACGGCTCATCGATGCCGGCGCCATCCCGATCGGCAAAACCAATCTTGACCAATTCGCCACCGGATTGAACGGCACGCGCTCACCGTACGGGGCATGCCGAAATGCCTTTGACCAGCAGTATATTTCCGGTGGATCAAGTTCCGGCTCGGCTGTCGCCGTCGCACTCGGCCTGGTGAGCTTCAGCCTGGGCACCGACACCGCCGGCTCAGGCCGTGTTCCAGCCGCCTTCAACAATATCGTTGGCCACAAGCCCAGCCGAGGATTGCTGTCTACCACCGGGGTGGTGCCTGCCTGCCGCTCCCTGGACACGGTCTCGATTTTCACCCTGACCGCAGAGGATGCCGAGCAGGTCATGGCCGTTGCCATGGCTTTCGATGCGGCCGATCCCTATTCACGCAAACAGATACCGCATGGTTTCGATTTCGGCGATTCGGATCACTTTCGTTTTGGCCTGCCTTCAGAGAAGTATCTCGAATTCTTTGGCAACAGCGAGACCCCCAAGCTATTTCTAAATGCCGTGGAGCGCCTGAAGGCTTTGGGTGGCGTCCCTGTGGAAATCGATCTGGCGCCGTTCTTGCAGGTAGCCAGGATGCTCTACGAGGGGCCCTGGGTTGCAGAGCGCTATCTCGCCATCAAGACATTCTTCGATACAAAAACGGATGAGGTGCGTTCCCCTGTGCGCGAAATCATAGCCAGCGGCCGTGACTACAGCGCAGCCGATGCCTTTGCCAGCTTCTACGCCTTGCAATCGGCGAAGCGCCTCTGCGATGCGGTATGGCAAGGGATCGATGTCTTGATCACCCCGACGACGGGCACGATCTACCGGATAGCCGAGATGGAGGCCGATCCGATTCGGCTCAACAGCAACCTCGGCTACTACACCAACTTCATGAATCTCCTCGACCTGGCCGCCACTTCGGTGCCGGCCGGGTTTCAGATGAATGGCCTACCCTTTGGCGTCACCCTTGTCGCCCCACCGCATCAGGACGCACCGCTGCTGCATTTGGCATCCCGCCTCCACCGGGCCCTCGGCGGGACCCTGGGCGCAACAGCACACCCCATGCCCCCAAGCCGGCGAGGCGAGCCACAAGCCTCAAGCCAGATCCGCATTGCGGTAGTCGGGGCGCACCTCGCCGGCTTGGCGCTCAATCAGCACTTGCTCGAGCGCGGTGCGCGCTTGGTGCGCGCCACATCGACGGCCAGCAAATATCGCCTCTATGCACTACCGGATGGGAAGCGTCCGGGTCTGGTCAGGGTTGCCCAAGGCGGTGCCGCGATCGCCTGCGAGGTCTGGGAAATGCCGGCTGTGCATTTCGGCGGCTTCGTTTCCGGCATTCCGGAACCGCTGGGCATTGGCAAGATTGAATTAGCGGATGGCAGCATCGTCAACGGCTTTATATGCGAAGCCATTGGAATAGAGGGCGCGCGCGACATCACGGAATATCGAGGTTGGCGCGGCTGGCTTGAAAACAGGCCCGCCGCATCCTGAGTCGATCGCTCGGGCCGTCCTACTTAACCCGCCCCTGCCCACCACCAGCGCGGAAACCACTTCAACTCTCTGCCGGCCTGATCGCCGCCACCTTGCTCATCGCCAGATTCGCCGCCGCCGTGCGCGTCTCCACGCCCAGTTTTTCGAACACGTGTTCCAGGTGCTTGTTCACCGTGCGCGGGCTGGTGCCGAGGATTTCGCCGATGTCTTTGTTGATCTTGCCCTTGCTCACCCAATAGAGCACTTCGGCCTCGCGCGTGGTGAGGCGGAAGGCGGCGATCAGCGCCTCGATCACCACGGCATGGTTTTCTTCGCGCAGCACCAACAGCCATTCGCCTTCGTGGCCGAGGTGGCTGGGGTCGTGCAAAGTGGCGAGTAGACGGCGCGTTTCGTCAGCCACGAGCACGGGCGGTTCGCGGTTTTCGGCGGCGGCCTTTTGCGCCTCGGCGATCCAACCGAGCAGGCGGGGCGGCGCCTGGTCGTGTTCGACGGTGAAGTAGTCGCGCAGCAGCTTGCGCGCGAGCGGGGTCTGCCAGACCAGCCGGCCATCGGCGGCGCGAACGGCGACGGTGGCCTGACCGAAGGCATCGAGCGCGCTGCGCGCCTGCTTCATTTGCCGGGCGTTTTGCATGTGTGCGGCGATGCGAGCCAGCACTTCTTGCGGCTTGATCGGTTTGGTCACATAGTCGGCGCCGCCGGCGGCGAAGGCGGCGACGACGTGTTCGGTCTCGGTCAGGCCGGTCATGAAGATGATGGGAATGTGCTGGGTGGCGAAGTCCGCCTTCATCCGCCGCGCAACTTCAAAACCGTCCATGCCGGGCATGACGGCATCGAGCAGCATCACGTCAGGCCGGCTGTGGCCGGCGCGCTGCAAGGCGCTTTCGCCATTGGTGGCGACCAGCACGGTATAGCCGGCGGTATCCAGCGCATCGTGCAGCAGGGACAGGTTTTCCGGCACATCGTCGACGATGAGGACGATGTCGGCGTTGGCGCGATCAAGCGGCATCGGGTGCTTCCTCGTTCAAACCTTTGCGCAGTATCTCGCGCATGGCGTCGAACTGGAACTGCCGCGCCAAGGCACGCATGGCCTCGACGAAATCGGCATAGTCCCCGCTCGTCTGGGCGATGGTATCGAGTTGGCTGTGCATGCCACGCACATAGCCGAGGTCGATCTGCTCGCCCAAGGCGCGCAATTGCGCGGCTGGCGGATAGCGAAACTCGGCCGGCGGCACAGCCGGGACCGGCGCGACCGCAGGCGCTTCACGGCTGACCCATTCCAACTTGAGCCGCTGGCCGATCCAGTCCAGCAGTTCGTTTACCCGCACCGGCTTGGTGATGAAGCTGTCGGCGTCGATACCGGCATCGTTGTCGGTGCCCTTCTCGAAGGCGTTGGCGGAGATGACGGCGATTTCGGCATCGCTGATGCCGCTGGCGTGGATGCGGCGAATGGTCTCCCAGCCGTCGATGCCGGGCATGGCCAAATCGATGAAGATGAGGTGCGGCCGGAAGCGCGGGATGAGCTCGAGGCAGTCCAGGCCGGAGGCGGCCTGGGCCAGCTGGAAGCCTAGCGGTTCGAGCACGCTGACCAGCAACTCGCGGTCGGTCTTTTCGTTGTCGACGATCAGGATCCGGCGGCGCACGCCGACGTAACCGATACGCTGGGCGCGGTGCAGGGTCTCGGCCCCCGGCGCCGACTGCGGCAGGAACAAACGCACGCGGAAACGCGAGCCCTGGCCCGGCACGCTCTCCACGCTCAGCTCGCCGCCCATCACGTCGGTGAGCATTTTGGCGATGGTGAGCCCCAGGCCGGTGCCGCCGGTGGCGCCGACATGGCTGGCACTGCCGCGCAGGAAGGGCTCGAAGATGTGCGACAGCTCTTCCGGCGCGATGCCAGGGCCGGTGTCCTCGATGTCGAACACGGCCATCTCGCGTTGGTATCTGGCGCGGAAGGTCACACCGCCGCGGGCCGTGAACTTCACCGCATTGCCGAGGATGTTGATCAAGATCTGGCGTAGGCGCCGCTCGTCGACCCGCACCCAAATCGGCAGTTCGCTTGCGGGCTCGTAGCTGAAGGCGATGCCCTTGTTGCGGGCCTGCAGCTCGAACATGCCGACGATTTGCTGCATGAAGTCATGGAAGTCGAGCGGCTTGACGTTGAGGCTGAGCTTGCCGCTTTCGATGCGGGCGATGTCGAGGGTGCCTTCGATCAACGACAGCAGATGGTCGCCGCTGCGGCGGATGACGCTCACCGCCTGGCGGCGGCTGGGCGGCAGCGCTTCGTCGCCATCCAAGATTTGGGCATAGCCGAGGATGCTGTTGAGCGGCGTACGCAGCTCGTGGCTGATGGCGGTGATATAACGGCTCTTGGCCTGGTTGGCCTGCTCGGCGGTCTGCTTGGCCTTTTGCAGCAACTCGTCGGTGCGGCGATGCGATTCGATCTCTTGCATCAGCAATTGGGTCTGGCGATTCGATTCTTCCTGCGCCACCTGGCGGCTCTTTTGCGTGAGCACCAGCCACCAGGCAACGATGCCGGAGATCAGCAACAGCACGGCAAAGCCGCGCATGAACGACTGTTGCAGCACCGGCCGCAAGAGCGTTTCGGTTTCCGACAGCGCCAGCACTTCCTGGTAATAGAGCAGACCGCTGACCAACGCGATCAAGGGCACGATCGCCGCCATCAGCAACAGGTAGTGGCCCAGCCCCGCCTCCAGATAGGGCCAGATGGGGCGCGGCAGCAGCCGGCGCAACAGGCTGGCCCATTGGTCGGACAGCCGGGCCTGTGGCTTGCACAGGTCGTGGCAGCGCGCATCGAGCGAACAGCAGAGCGAACAGATGTCGCCCTGATAAGCCGGGCAGTACGCCATGTCCTCGGCTTCGTAGTGCTTGTCGCAGATGCTGCAGGCGTGATTGCCGGTGTTTGTCGGGGCCATGGCCTCCGGCTGCCGCGCGATGTAATAGCGCCCCTGCGTCAGCCAAGCGATCAACGGCGCGCAGACGAAGGCCGCAGCCATGGCAATGAGGGTAGCGAAGGGTTGCGCCGCCTGGCCGAACAGACCGACGTAGGCGGCGATGGACAAGGCCGAGGCGATGCCCATGGCACCGACGCCGACCGGGTTGACGTCATAGAGATAGGCACGGCGGAACTCGATACCGGGCGGCGACAAGCCGAGCGGCTTGTTGACCACCAAGTCGGCCACGACGGCCATCATCCACGCCACCGCCACGTTGGAATACAGGCCCAGCACCCGGCCCATGGCCTGGAACAGATCGAGCTCCATCAACATCAGCGCGATGAGCGTGTTGAACACCACCCAGACCACGCGGCCCGGATGGCTGTGGGTGAGCCGGGCGAAGAAATTGGACCAGGCCAGCGAACCGGCATAGGCGTTGGTGACATTGATCTTGAGCTGGGAGATGACCACGAACAACGCGGTCGCCGCCGCGGCCCAGCCGGCATAGGGAAAGACATAGCCATAGGCGACGAGGTACATCTGGTTCGGGTCCACCGCCCGTACCCCGGGCACGAAATGCCGGATCGCCACATAGGCGAGCATGGCGCCGCCCAGCATCTTGATCACACCCGGCAGCACCCAGCCGGGGCCGCCGATCAACACGCCGGCCAGCCAGCGCTTGCGATTGGCTGCCGTGCGCTCGGGCATGAAGCGCAGGTAATCGACCTGCTCGCCCATCTGGGTGATCAGCGCCATCACCACGGTCATAGCGGCACCGACCAAGTGCAGGTCGATCCTGCCGCCCGTCGGCGCCTGCCCGGCATAGGCGGTCAGGCCATCGAGCACGCCGGGGTCCTTCGCCAGCAAAAACAGATAAGGCAATACCAACATGATCAGCCAGATCGGCTGGGTGAGGGTTTGCAAGCGGCTGATCGCGGTAATACCGTGCGTCACCAGCGGGATGATCACCAGGGCGCAGACCAGATAGCCCCAGGCCGGCGGGATACCGAACACCAGCTCCAGGGCATAGGCCATGATGGCGGCCTCGAGCGCGAAGAAGATGAAGGTGAACGAGGCGTAGATCAGCGAGGTGATGGTCGAGCCGAGGTAGCCGAAGCCGGCACCCCGGGTCAGCAGGTCCATGTCCAGGCCATGCCGTGCGGCGGCCAGGCTGACCGGCAGGCCGACCAGAAAGATGATCAGGCCTGCCGCCAGGATGGCGAGCGCGGCATTGATGAAGCCGTAATGCACCAGCAAGGTGGCGCCGACCGCCTCCAGCACCAGAAACGAGGCCGCGCCGAAGGCGGTGTTCGCCACGCGCAGCTCGGTCCACTTGCGGTAGCCCTTGGGCGTAAAGCGCAGGGCGTAGTCTTCCAGCGTCTCGTTGGCGACCCAGGTGTTGTAGTCGCGACGCGCCTTGACCACCCGCTGAACGGCCTCGCCCGGTCTCGAAGAATGCTGATGATCCGTTGCCATGGCCATTATTGTCGCACTCTAGCGCGATATACCGGCAACTGGCCGGCAGCGTCGTCGACTAGAGCCGCTGAGCCGACAGGCCCTGCAGCGAAACAGCCCGGCCCATACGCTGTTCACCGAGGACCGCCTTGCGTCGGCCAACCGAGTGGCCATGGGTCAACGCAAAAAAAAGGGAGCGCCTCCGCGCTCCCTTCTTGCCCGATTACTACGGACAGGCAACCGCCCTGCTTACTATTTCGCCCGCAAGCAGAAGCCGACTTCGGTGTGGTTATAGTTGTGCGACCCCGATTTGCTGCCCACGATCGAGCGGTCCCAAACCTGCAACTGCACGACGTAGCCGCATGGCTTCATCTTCTTCGGCGATGCGGTATCGAGGGACCAGGCGCTGCCCGGCGAAGCCGGCGTCGGCGACGTCGACGGCTGGGCCGTGGTCGGCGCATTGGACGGGAACGCGGCGGTATTCGGCATGGTGCTCAGCGAGAAACCGCCGAAGTAGGTGTCGCGCGCCACGAAATGGCCGGTGATGGTATCGCCTTCGACAAAGGTCTTGCAGTCGCCGCCGCTGTCGATGTGGATGTCGATCATCGGCGATGCCAGCGGCGGCGCGGTCAGCGGCGCGGTGTTGTCGAGCTGGATCAGGTAGTCGGGGCTGGTCGCAATGATGTTCGGCGACGGCAGCAAGGCGTCGGCCACCTCGATCCGGACCGCCCAGAGTTCGTCGCCAGCCGAATGCCAAAGCGCGAGCCGCGTATCCAGATAGAGCGACGGGTCCTTGTAGGTGAAGAAGCCGGTCGCCGGATCGGCCACCTGCGGGTCGGACCCGACATCGGCGCGCCTGAGGTTGAAGCTGGTGGTGACGTAGCTGTAGGCCCCGGGCGGATCGCTGAGCTTGCGCGCGCCGATGCGGTAGTAATAGCCCGGCTGGAACTTGCCCTCGACGACCACGAGGCCACCGAAGGGGCAGGGCCTGCCGAGCCCCCAGCTGTCGGCCGGCAATTCGTCGTACCAGAACTTCGCGCTCGCGGTGGTCAGGCCGGAGACGGGATCGATGTCTTCGACGTTGATACCGCCGAGCGACCTGATCTTGGCCGTCAACTCGTCTTCCGTCACACCCGGCCTGATCTGGACATGCGTGTCCAGCCGGTTGCCCCAGTAGGGCACGGCGTCCGGGTCGGTGTCCGAGGGCGGCGTCGCCCACGACAGGACCGCCCGAATCCGGCCGATCTTCGGCGTTTCGCAGGGGCGGCGCACCGCGTCGATATCTACCGGCAGGGTCGCCGTATAGTAGAGGCCGTCCGCCGGGATGTCGGCGATGTCATGGACCGCCACCTCGGCCCGGCCCAGATAGGTCCACTCGCAGGTGTCGTCCCAATCGGCCCAGAACGCCACATACTCGGTGCTGCCGGCCGTGCACAGGTCGCCGGAATAGCCGCCCGGGCGCTTCACGATGAAGGTGCCGACGAGCCACTCCCTGTTGTAGTCGAGGCCGATGCAGCTCAGTTCTTCGTAGCTGGTGTCGCCGCTGGTCTTCTCGATGGCGGCGACGGCCTCGGCCCAGTCGAGGCCAAGCGCTTTCCATTCGGCGATCTTCGTATTCACGCTCATGTCGCTGACCAGCGGCGACTTGAGCGCAGACACGATCTGGCTGAAGCCGAGCCGGTGCGGTTCCACGGCGCTCCTGGCGGCCTTGCCGGTCGCACCGGTCTTGTATTGCTTGACCAGGGCATGGAGTTCGACCGGCGGCGGCCCCGGCTCGGGTAGCGGAACGAATTCCAGATGCTTGAGGCTCTCGGGCAATTCGATCTGCTTGTCCAGCTCCAGGCCGATGGCCGTTGCGATGTCCTTGATCAATAGCTTCCGCGGCTTGATCTGGATATGCCGGTCGAGCACGTTGCCCCAGACCGGCGAGTCCAGCGGGTTCACGCTCGGCAGCACGTTCCAGGAAAGCACCCCGCGCACCTTCGGCATGACCGCATGCTTACAGTATTCGCGCCACTTCGCCGGGTCGATCGGCAAGGTGACGACATAGCTCAAGGGCTTGTTCTGCTTCTTGGCGCAATCGAGTCCGTTCGGCAGGTCGTGGATCGAGAAGCCGACCGCGCCCAAGTCTTGCCAGCCTGCGCCGAAATCGGCAAAGAAGCGGACATATTCCGTGGTGCCGGCTGAGCAAAGATCGCCGCCATATCCGTAGGGCAGTTTTATCTGCACGGTCGCCTCGAGCAGGTCTTGCGCGGGGTTGAAGCCGATGCAAGTGAGTTCCTCGTACTTGGTGTTGTCGGCCATCTTCTTGACCGGCTTGAAGGCGCTGTCGCTGACCGTACCGAAGTGGTTCGGATTCTTCAGCAGAAGCTGTTTGAAGTTCGAGCGTTCTGATTCGATTTTCACCACTGTGCTTGCGTTCATGATCTGGTTCTCCCTTCTGTTATGAATGACGTCTGCGTATTCCGGGCCGATTGCGTCTCACCTTCCTCGGCCTGATGAATCTCTCGCTGGCCGCTTTCAAGTCGAAAAAGCCAAGAATGGATTCAGCGCCCGGACCGAGGCCGACGAAAATGCCCGCGCCCTGGCCTGCCGGCCAGGCACTTCTTTTACTTGCCGATGAATCTCCCTGCCCTTGTATGGCTTGGCTGATGCCAAGCCTTATTCCCCCCGATGGAGGTTATGCGTTTAACTATTAGACCACCGGGCCCGGCACCACAAGCGGCAGGCCCAGCCTAGCTGCCATGGCCGAGGCCTGGGGCGGTGAATGCGCGGTGCGGCAAGGCCGCTGCGCCGGCGCTGCCTGCTCGCCCATAGCACTTAAGCCGGCACCTCAGGGTAAGCGCACACTCTCATGAAGGCATTTGATGTAAAAGCCCATGGCTAATGAATGTTTCCGGCAGAACCACCCCCTGCACGGGCGACCGACCCTCATTTTTCAAATAAATCGCCCCCGCTGCACTGACCCGCCCTTGAAATAGCCCCACCCCGTCCCTATCATTAGCACTCGTTGGGGCCGAGTGCTAATGCTTGGCCCCCGCCGTTTTGCAAACCCATAACTCAACTGCTTATTTTGGAGGCAATCGTGAAGATTCGTCCTTTGCACGACCGCGTGATCGTTAAGCGCATGGAAGAAGAACGTAAGACCGCTTCCGGCATCGTCATCCCCGACGCCGCCACCGAGAAACCCGACCAGGGCGAAGTGCTCGCCGTCGGCCCCGGCAAGAAAGACGACAGCGGCAAAACCATCGCCATGGAAGTGAAGGTGGGCGACCGCGTGCTGTTCGGCAAATATGCCGGCCAGGCCGTGAAGATCGACGGCGACGAAGTCCTGGTCATGCGCGAAGAAGACATCATGGGTGTGGTGGAGAAGTAATTTCGCTGCGCGAAATCACTTCTGACCGACTTACCGAATTCAAAGATTTAGGAGTTTCAAATGGCTGCTAAAGACGTACGTTTTGGCGATTCTGCCCGGCACCGCATGGTGGCCGGCGTCAATGTCCTGGCCGATGCGGTCAAGGTGACCCTGGGCCCCAAGGGCCGCAACGTGGTGCTGGAGCGCTCGTTCGGCGCCCCCACCGTGACCAAGGACGGCGTGTCCGTCGCCAAGGAAATCGAACTGAAGGACAAGTTCGAGAACATGGGCGCCCAGATGGTCAAGGAAGTCGCCTCCAAGACCTCCGACGTGGCCGGTGACGGCACCACCACCGCCACCGTGCTGGCCCAGTCCATCGTCAACGAAGGCATGAAGTTCGTCGCCGCCGGCATGAACCCGATGGACCTGAAGCGCGGCATCGACAAGGCCGTGACCACCCTGGTCGGCGAGTTGAAGAACATCTCCAAGCCCTGCACCACCAGCAAGGAGATCGCCCAGGTCGGCTCCATCTCCGCCAACTCCG
>JAJZTV010000183.1 GCA_021847385.1 Pseudomonadota bacterium
CGACCGTGGTGCTCTCGTGGAACTGCTCGGCCTTGTGGCCGACCGACTTACGGTGCTTCCAGATGGCATAGAACATCGCGCCGAAGACCACGATAAAGATGCCGACGCAGATCCACATGACCAGGATGTTCAGGTCATAGATCTGCTGCGCCAGCCCGGTCTTGGGCGGCGGGAAATTCAATTGATAGTCGGCCAGGGCCGGAAGGGCCAAGCCTGCCAGCAAAGTGGCGAGCACGACGGGCAACGGGCGTCGATGTCCCATAGTCATCCTCCAATTAATCAAAACGACGCAAGCGGGTGTCTCTAGAAATCTTTAGGCGTCTGCGACAAAACGTCGCGGCCGGAAAGTACCCCGTACGCAATATCTAGACAAGGTATATTCCTTCTAGATGCTTGTTTTTTGTGCAATAAAAAGACCGCTTATTCGTCTTTCCAGGCCGCGACAGAGGCCAATACCACTTCCAGATCAAGGTCTTTCGCGAGCGCCTGTGCACCTGAATTGGGCATCCAAAATACCGTCCCCAGGCAAGGAATCTTGAGCCTGTCCGACAAGGCCTGCCGGTTTTCGGCAAAACCCGGCATGTCCGGGTCGACTTGGTTGGCGACCCAAGCGATCAAGTTCAAGCCGCGCGCCATGATGGCCTCGGCCGTCAGCAGGGCATGGTTGAGACAACCCAGGCGCATACCCACCACCAGAATCACCGGCAAACCCAAGGCCGCGGCCAGATCGGCGGTATCTTCCTGCGCGTTCAGCGGCACCCGGAAACCGCCCACACCCTCCACCACCACCAGCCCTGCCAACCGCTCCAATTCACGATAGGCGGCGACGATGGGCGCCAATTCGATCCGCCGCCCCTCCCGTTCGGCCGCGATCTGCGGCGCCATCGGCTCGCGCAACAGATAGGGATTGACCAGGCCGGCCGGTGCGGACACGGCGGAGGCTGCCTGCAACAGCGCAACGTCCTCGTTGATCCAGGCACCGTTCACCAACTCGCAGCCCGCCGCCACCGGCTTCATGCCGACGGCGCGGATGCCCTGCGCCCGCAGGCCTTCGAGCAGCGCGGCGGCGACCAGCGTCTTGCCCACGCCGGTGTCGGTGCCGGTGATGAACATACCGTGAGGCGCGAGGCGTGAGGCGTGAGGGGAAATCGTCACAGGCCAGCCCGCTTTCTTTGAATCTTCAGCTCGATCACCTGCCGGCCATCGTCCAGCTTGTCCTTGCGCCCGGCCCAGGCATGGCCGTAGACCACCTCGAAGCTCGCCGGCAGCCGGCCCTCGCAGCGGAAGCGCTCGTAGTTCTCGCTCAATTGCCGCCATTCGCGCCGGCCCATCAGCCCTGGCCGCTGGCCCTCGACCACGGTATGGGCGCCGATCTCCTTCAACTCGCGCAGCACGCCCTTCAGATCGGGATAGGTCACGGTGATCAGCTCCATCTCCATCACCGGATGGGCGAAGCCGGCGTGCACCAGCATGTCGCCGATGTCGTGCATGTCGATGAAGCGGTTGACGTGGCCGTAGCCGTCCAGCCCGGTGAAGGCGGCGCGCAGCTCCTTCAGGGTGTCCGGGCCGAAGGTGCTGAACAGCAGCAGCCCCTCGGGCCGCAGCACGCGATGCAACTGACGCAAGGCATTGGGCAGGTCGGTCGCCCACTGCAAGGCCAGGTTGGACCAAATCAGGTCCACGCTGTCCTTCGCCAGCGGCAGGGCCTCGATGTCGCCGCAGACATAGCGCACCTCCGGCACCGACTGCCACAGCTTGGCCAGCCGGCCGAACAGGCTGGGCGGCGCCGCATGGCCGCGCGCCTGCTGCAGCATGGCCTGGGCCAGATCGAGCCCGATCAACTCGGCCTGGGGATAGCGCGCGCGCAAATGGTCGAAGCCGATACCCGGCCCGCAACCGGCATCGAGGATGCGCGCCGGCTGAATCTTCATCTCATCCAGGTGATCGTCCAGCCGGCGGGCGATCTCCTTCTGCAAGGTCGCCGCCGCCGCGTAGGTCGGCGCGGCCCGCTCGAAGGCGCGGCGGATGGCCTGTTTAACGGTCATGCTCACGCAAGAAGCCTTTCAATTCTTCGACGAACCAGTCCGGGTGCGACAGGAACGGCGCATGCGCCGCCTTGGCCTGCATGGCCAGGCGGGCATCGGGCAGTTCACTGGCCAGCCACTCGGCCGCTGCCGGCAGGCACAGGCCGTCGTAGCCGCCGTGCAGCACCAAGGTCGGAGCTTGAATTTGCTTCGCATGGGCGCCCAGCTCGAATGCGCGCAACAATTCCAGGCCGTCGGCCAGCGTCGCCGCCGCAGGCTCGCCGCGGGCGAACACCGATTCGCGCAATTGCCCGATCACCTCGCGCGCCGCCTCGCCGCCGCGGGCCTGCAAGGACAGGAAGCGCAACAAGGTCGCGCGGTAATCGGTCTGCACACCCTCGGCGAAGCTGGCCAGCAGCTCCGGCGTCAGCCCCTTGTCCCAACCCGCGCGATTGACATAGGCCGGCGTGGTGGCGACCAGCACCAGGGCTTTTACTTTGTGCGGATGGCGCGCTGCCAAGGCCAGCGCGACCATGCCGCCCATCGACCAGCCGAGCAGCAGGCCGGCCTCGGGCAGGGTCGGCGCGATGGCGTCGGCCAGGGCCTCGGCGGTGTAAGGACTGACGCTGGCGCTATCGCCGTAGCCGGGCAGGTCGGGCGCATGCATTGCCTGTTCCGGCAGGGCCGCGCGACGCGCCGCCCAAATGCCGCCGTGCAGGCCCCAGCCGTGCAACAGGGTCAGCGGCGCACTCATGCCAGTTCCCGCAGGACGGTCAGCAACTGTTCGACATCGGCCGGCTCGTGCGCGGCCGACAGCGAGATACGCAGCCGCGCCGTGCCCTGCGGCACGGTCGGCGGCCGGATCGCCGGGATCAGGATGCCGCGCTCGCGCAAGGCCTCGGCCAGGCGCAAGGCGGCCGCGTTGTCGCCGACCAGCAGCGGCTGGATCGGCGTTGCCGAATTCATCGACGACCAGGGCAGGCCGGCCAGGCCGGCCTTGAGTTGCGCGCCCAGTTCCTGCAGGCGCGCGCGCCGCCAGTCGTCGGCCGCGATCACCCGCAGGCTGGCCGACAGCGCCGCGGCCAGCAGCGGCGGCGTCGCCGTCGTATAGATATAGGTGCGCACCTTGTTCACCAGCCAGTCGATCACGGTCGGGTGGCCGGCGACGAAGGCGCCGAACACGCCGGCCGCCTTGCCCAGGGTGGCCATGTAGACGATGCGGTCCGAGCGCAGATTGAAATGATTCAGGCTGCCCCGGCCCTGCGCACCGAGCACGCCGAAACCGTGGGCGTCGTCGACCAGCAGCCAGGCGTCATAGCGCTCGCACAAGGCCAACAGTTCCGGCAGCGGCGCGATGTCGCCGTCCATGCTGAACACCGCGTCGGTCAGCACCAGCTTGGTTCTAGCGCTGCTCGCCTTGAGTTTCGTTTCGAGAAAAGCGAGATCGCCATGCGGGTAGCGGGTCAGCTCGGCCCGCGACAGCAGGCAGGCATCGACCAGCGAGGCATGGTTCAGCTTGTCGCCGAACACCGCATCGCCGCGACCGGCCAAGGCGGTAATCGCGCCGATATTGGCCATGTAGCCGGTGGAAAACAGCAAGGCCGCAGGCAGGCCGACGAAGGCGGCCAGCTCATTTTCTAATTGTTCGTGCAGGCGATGATGGCCGGCGACCAGATGGGCCGAGCCGGCACCGACCCCGGCCTCGGCCGCGGCCGATTGGGCAGCGGCGATCAGCGCCGGGTGATCGGCCAGACCGAGATAGTCGTTGCTGCAAAAGGAGAGGTAGTCGCGGCCGTCGACCCGCACCCGCGCACCCGGCGGGGTATCCACGGTGCGGCGACGGCGCTTGAGGCCCTGGCCTTCGAGTTCGGCCAGGGCCTGCGCGAGTTCATCAATCATGTCCGGCGCAGCGGCGCTCGGCATGCACTTCCGGCTTCAGCCCCAGCTTGGCGAACAGCCGCTGATCGGCCTCGACCTCGGGATTGCCGGTGGTCAGCAGCTTGTCGCCGTAGAAGATGGAATTGGCACCGGCCAGGAAGCACAAGGCCTGTACGCCCTCGCCCAGTTCGCGCCGGCCGGCCGACAGCCGCACGTGCGACTTGGGCATGGCGATGCGGGCGATGGCGATGGTGCGCACGAACTCCAGCGGATCGAGGTCGTTCTCGTCCTGCATCGGCGTGCCGCCAACCTTGACCAGCATATTGATCGGCACCGACTCCGGCTGCGGATCG
>JAJZTV010000184.1 GCA_021847385.1 Pseudomonadota bacterium
CACCACATAGTCGGTGTAGCTCTGGATGATCCGCGCCACCTTCTCGGCCACCCCCTCTGCCAAATAGTCGGCCACCGGCCGGGGTGTGGCGGGCGCCGAAGCCAGCAAATCCAGGGCCTCCAGTACCCGGCGGCGGGACAGTCCGCTCATCACCGCGGCGCCCTCCTCCATGCCTTCCATGCGCTCGTGGGTGTCGCGCAGGTTGACGGCGCGCAAACCCAGTAGCGCCGCCTCCTCGATGAGGGTGCCGCTGTCGGACAGCACGGCCCGGGCGTGTTGCTGCAGGTGGATGTAGTCGAAGAAGCCGAGCGGTTTCAGCGTCCGCACCCGTTCGCCGAACTGGATGCCGGCCGCCGCCAGGCGGGCCTGGGTGCGCGGGTGGGTGGACAGGATCACCGGCAAGCCGTGGCGCTCGGCCACCGCCTCCAGCAGGGCGGCCAGGGCGGCCAGCCGGGCCGGGTCGTCGACGTTCTCCTCGCGGTGGGCGCTGGCTACGAAATAGCCACCGGCCTGCAGACCCAACCGAGCGAGGACATCGGAGGCCTCGATGCGGGGGTGGTAATGCTGCAGCACCTCGTTGAGCGGGCTGCCGGTCTTGATCACCCGGTCCGGCGCCAGGCCCTCACGGATCAGGTGTTCCCTTGCCCTATCGCTATAGGGCAGGTTGATGTCGCTGATGTGGTCGACGATGCGCCGGTTGATCTCCTCCGGCACTCGTTCGTCGAAGCAGCGGTTGCCCGCCTCCATGTGGAATACCGGAATCTTCAGGCGCTTGGCGGCGTAGGCTGCCATCGCGCTGTTGGTATCGCCGAGAATCAGGATCGCCTCGGGCCGCTCCTCGGCTAGCCAGGCATGGGCGCGGACGATGACATTGGCCACCGTCTCGGCGGCATTGGTGCCGGCGGCATCGAGGAAGCAATCCGGGGTGCGGATGCCCAGGTCGTCGAAGAAGATGCGGTTGAGTTCGTAATCGTAGTTCTGCCCGGTGTGTACCAGGCGGTGATCCATGCAGGCGTCCAGCCGGGCGATGATGCGAGCCAGTCGGATCAGCTCGGGCCGGGTGCCGACGATGGTGGCGACCTTAAGCATCGAAATGCATCCTCTTATTTGAATTCGTGCATGCGCCTGACCAGTTCCGGCCAAGGCGGCGCCACATAGCCGGTCGCCTCCCGGAAACGCTCGGCATTGAGCGAGCGGTCGAGCACCACGCTGTCGTCGGGCACGATCTCGATGGCCTTGCCGTAGGTCTCGGCCACCAACTTGAGCAAGTCATGCTTTGAAATGGGGGCCGAAGCGACGTGATAGACCCCGGACAGGTCCGGGCGCGGCAATACCATGTCGCGCACCAGATGGGCAAACTCCACGGTCGGCAAGCCTGAAAAGATCGCGCGTTGGTAGCCCTTCACCTGCCCTTCCTGGGCCAGGAACCAATTGACCAAGGCGTGGGCGCTCGCCAGTTCGTGGCCGATCAGGGAGGTGCGCAGCGTGATGGTGTGCGGGTAGGCCACCTCGCCCAGATACTTGGATTGGCCATAGAGGTCGCCGGCATCGCAGGGGTCCGATTCGCGGTAGTTGCCCTTGCCGCCACTGAACACGCAATCGGTGCCGACATGAACAAGGCGCGCTCCGGCCAAATCGCACAAGTTGGCCAGCCGGTGTGGCAACATGGCGTTGAGCGGCAAGGCGAGCAAGGGATCGTCGGCATCGGCAAGCTGCTTGATCAAGCCGACGCAATTGACCACGACTTGAGGCTTGGCCTCGGCGAACAGGCGCACCAGGGTGTCCTGGTTCTCGACGTCGATCCCCGAAATGATGTGCCTATTGAGTTCGGCATCGAAGAGACGGCGCAACTCCGATGAGCGAACTGTGCCATGCACTTGCAAATTGGTGCTTTTCGCGAGCACACGGAGCATCGCATTGCCGAGCATGCCTGAAACGCCGAGGATCAGAACCCGCATCTCAGCCTATGTTTTTTTTGTACATACATCATTAACGGCGCGCCCCCTAGAAACTTAATGCTCCATATTGCGCATTGTATGGACTTTCGCATGACAGCGTTCAAATGCTGGGCCGGCTTTCGTCATACGCTGGCCTACCCGTCTTGGCCAAGCGACACTCGCCCCAGAATGGCCATAACGGCCGATCTGGCAGGCGATATGGCAGGCGTTCTAGCCAAAGCCCAAAGACGCGTCGGCAAACACGTAACGCCCCCGTCCCGCTTGCTTGGCTTCGTACATGGCACAGTCGGCAGCCGAGAGCAAGACATTCGCGGCGCTTTGAGCATCGCCGAGGGCTATTCCGATGGACAAGCCCAGCGGCTGTTCCTTGCCATTCAGTTGCAACGGCGCTTCGAGTGCCTTGAGACACTTGGTGGCCACCGCTCGTGCGGCATCTTCCGATACCCCCGGCTCGCTATCGAGATCGCCCATGACGATGACGAATTCATCGCCACCGACCCGTGCCAGGGTATCGGACTCACGCACGATCGCGGACAGGCGGCGGGACACCTCGACCAGCGCGGCATCTCCGGCTTCGTGCCCTAGCGTGTCATTGATCGGCTTGAAGCCGTCGAGATCGAGAAACAGCACGGCAAGCTGGGTGCCGTGGCGATTGGCCCGGGCGAGTGCCTGTTGAACTCGGTCGGACAAGACCGCACGATTGGCCAAGCCGGTCAGGGCGTCTTGATGCGCCAAGCGAGCCAGCTCGCCCTGCGCGGCTTGTAATTTGACCAACAAGCGGTTGAAGGCCTCGGTCAGGTGCCCAACCTCGTCGGTACGCGCCACCGGCAACGGCTCCAGCGGAATCTCGCCCCTGCTCATCTTGTCCGCATGATTGGCCGCCGAGAACAGCGGACGGAAGACGGCAATCAATCCCCCGGTGGCCAACAACAAGAAAAAGAAGGCCACAACCACGCCGTGGCGCAATATGTAGTGCTGCATGTGTGCCACCGGGGCGAAGGCCTCGGCTGCGGGTAAGCTGGCGACGACGAACCAACCGCTGCTCGGCACCGGGCTGATGACCGCGAGCGCTTCGCTGCCGTTCGCGTCGAGCGCGATGCCGCTGCCACGATAGCCGGCCATCGCGCGATCAAGTAGCGGATCCACCCCAGGCGCCGGCGTGGGCTTGAAGGCCATGCGGGTATCGCTCGCGGCGAGAAACAGCTTGTCCTTGGGCGAGACTACGCGGAAACCGCCGGTTTGGTCGATGCGAGTCCCTTGTGGCAAATCGAGCAGGCCCGGGGTCAAGGGGGTGATGCCGACTAAAACCGCCACGACCTCACCGGCACCGTTTCGGATCGGCGCGGCCAGCGGCAACACGGTGTTTTGCCGCATCGGGTCCATGACCGCTTGGCCGATCGACGGCTTCCCCGCCATGGCCTCGCGCAGATAATCGCGCCCCGCCCGGTCGGGGTGTAGAGGGTGGGCGCTCAAACTGCGGCCGTCGTGACCGACGACCCACAGGCCCGGCGAAAACCATGGCTGCGAGTGCTGTTGTTGTCCCAGCCAGGCATCGAGATCATCGGGGTGCTGCAGCAGCGGGGGCGGCAGCGCGAGCGCGAGCCTGTCCAGCACCGCTTGCCGTTCCCGGATTTTCTGGTCGATGTCGCGGGCGATATAAGCGGCAAGGGTTTCCTGCTGTGTTGCAACGACCGTTTGCAGATCGTCGCGCAGGATGTCGGACAGAATGAAATAGCGTGCGGCGGTACCGACGATAACGATGCCGATCCCCAGCAATACCAGCCGGGTAACGATGCTGTTGGCCATACGTCGGAAATTCATGGCGCCGATGATAGCCGACATTGTGCTGCGTTTCACAATTCAAACCGGCATGCGTGTCTTTAGCGGAACGGAACACAAAGTAAGACTGGCACATGGCTCGCCCGCATCATGCGGCGGGGTTGGGGTCGCGTTGTAACCGCGAAGCGAATATCCCCGCGCAGCGTTCTTCCAAGGAAGTCGCGCTTGAGCGGCGGGGTTGCTCGGTTTGCGGTTGCCTCCCGCAAACCTCGGCCCTGCGGGCCCGCAATCGCGGGCGATTGCGTCCAGGCGAGCAGTGCTCGCCTAGCCGAACCGGTGGGTTCTCTCTACACCACCAACACCAAAAAAAATGCCACCGCTAGGGTGGCATTTTGTTTGGTGGAGGCGGCGGGGATCGAACCCGCGTCCGCAAGCCCTCTACAGTCAGTTCTACATACTTAGCCTAGTCGTTTGATTTAACCCGCAACC
>JAJZTV010000008.1 GCA_021847385.1 Pseudomonadota bacterium
GATGCTCAAGGTCAGCCAGATCGGCTGGGATGAGGACGGCGTGAGACACGCATTGCAAGGGGGAGTTTGAATGGCTTCGGTGAACAAGGTAATTCTGGTCGGCAACCTGGGCGCGGACCCGGAAACCCGCTACATGCCCAGCGGCGATGCGGTGACCACCATCCGCTTGGCGACCACCGACCGCTTCAAGGACAAGAGCGGCGAGAAACAAGAACGCACCGAATGGCACCGTGTGGTGTTCTTCGGCAAGCTGGCCGAAATTGCCGGCGAGTACCTGAAAAAAGGCCGGCCGGTCTATGTCGAGGGCAGCCTGCGCACCCGCGAATGGGAGAAGGACGGCGTCAAACGCTATTCCACCGAGATCGTCGCCAACGAGATGCAGATGCTCGGTGGCCGCGGTGAAGGCGGTGGCGGCGGTTCCTGGGGGGGCGGCGAGGAGTCGGGCGGCGGCCGAGGCAAGCCGGCCAGTTCCGGCGGCAGTTCCGGTGGTGGCTTCGACGATATCGACGACGACATCCCGTTCTGATCCTCCCCAACAGCCATGAAGGCCATTCTTGCCGATGACCATGCGCTGTTTCGAGACGGTTTCGCGCTGCTGTTGAAACAACTCGAGCCGCAGGCCACGGTGTTGGAGGCGGCGAGCTTATTCGAGGTCTTGCACCAGGCCGGCCAGAATGCCGATACCGATCTGGTGCTGTTGGATCTGTCGATGCCGGGCATGGAGGGCGTGGACAGTGTGCAAGACCTGTTGAACCGCTTTCCCGGTATTCCGGTCGTGATCCTGTCGGCCACCGAGTCGCGCCCGCTGGTCGAGGCCTTGCTGGAGATCGGGGTGGCGGGTTTCATCCCGAAATCGTCTTCCTCGCAAATCATGTTTTCCGCCTTGCGCCTGGTGCTGTCGGGTGGGATCTATATCCCGCCGCAATTGTTGGGCTCCGCTGCCGAAATCACCGACGGCAGCGTGTTGTCGCGCCTGACCGATCGTCAGCGCGAGGTGTTGCGCTTGCTGGCCGACGGCAAGACGAACAAGCAGATCTGCCGCGACCTCGACCTGAGCGAGGGTACGGTCAAGGTGCACCTGAACGCGGTCTACCGCGTGCTCGGTGTCGCCAATCGCACAGAGGCCGCCTTGTTGGCGCGCCGTCTAAATCTGGTTTAGCCGCTGCCGGCCAAGTCACCATGCCCGCTTGTGTCGATGTGAGCAGAAGGTGGGCCTGGCTCATGCTGTTGCCGGCCATGGTGCTGCTGGTGTTGCCGGTGGCCTATTTCTTTCTGAATAGCCCGACGGCAGGACAAGCAGGCAATACGCTTTTCAGCGTGGCCTTGGTTGCGGCTGTTTTGAATATGGCCGCGGTAGCTTGGGGTGTTTATACCCTGGCGATGCGATGGTTGCGTGCGCTCGATGCGTCGGCCGCCGTGGTCCGGGCGGCGCTCGGGCCCCAGGACCGGATGACCCCAGGCGATGAACTCGAAGCGCTGCGGCAAGGTGTCGAGCTTATGGCAAAGCAGTTGTCGGCGTTGCGTGGCGATATGCGGCAGCGTGTCGCGGAGGCGACGGATGAACTGACCCGGCAAAAGCAGGCGATCGAACTGGCGAGTCAGGCCAAGTCGCGCTTTCTGGCTTCCGCCAGCCACGATTTGCGGCAGCCCATGCATGCGATCGGCTTGTTCGCGTCGGCCTTGGAGCCGCATGTGGCGACCGAGGAAGGCAAGGCCATCTTGGGCAAGATCCAGGCCTCGTTGGCTACGACCGAGAGCTTGTTCGGCGCGGTGCTCGATGTCTCCCGACTGGATGCCGGCAGCGTTCAGCCGCAAGTGAGTCGAATATCCGTGCCGCATTTGTTGGAGCGGCTGCGCGACGATTTTCAGTATGAAGCGGCGGCGCATGGGCTTCGGATTCGAGTGCACGCTGCGGCTTACCACGTAGAGAGCGACCCCGTCTTGCTCGATCGCATCTTGCGCAATCTGGTCTCGAACGCGTTGCGCTACACCGACAAGGGCGGCATCCTGTTGGCCGCCCGGCGGCATGGCGACAATATCCGCTTTCAGGTTTGGGACAGCGGCATCGGTATTCCCGCCGAGCATTTTTCCAGCATCTTCACCGAGTTTTATCAGGTTCAACCTGTCCGGCAAGGACGCATGAAAGGGCTGGGGCTGGGCTTGGCCATCGTCGATCGCTTGGCGCGCCTGCTCGGCCATCGACTCGACTTGCGCTCGGTTACTGGCAAAGGCTCCGTGTTCAGTCTCGATGTGCCGCTGGCGGAGGCGGCGGCATCCGGCGGCGCGCGTGCGATGGAGTCGCCCGCGGCCTCGTATGCCCGTCTCGATGGCCGGGTGTTGTTGCTGGACGATGACGAAGAAGTGCTGGATGCCCTTGGTACGTTGTTGCAGGGCTGGGGTTTGGATGTCACCATCGCGCGTGACGGCACGGAAGCGATGCGGCAATTGCGGCAGCCTCCGTCGCTGGTGGTGACCGATTATCGGCTAGGCGCGAGCGAAACCGGATTGGATGTCGTGGACCGGTTGCGTCACTTGTTTCGCGGGGCGACGTTTCCCGTGATCGTGATTACGGGCGATATGGCCGGGGCCTGCAAGCGAAGCGTGGCGGAGCAGGCCTATCCGCTGCTGAACAAGCCGGTGCAACCGGCCAAGCTCAGGGCCCTGGTGACAAGACTGTTGCGGCGAGACTCGGCTTCGGCCTAAAGTTACGCTGCTGTCTGGAGGTATGGAGGAGAACGGAATGCAAGTGAAGACACTGGTTGCAGTGTTGGGCTGGATGGGCGTGCAGGCCGGGGCTGGGGCATCCGGCTTCGCGCTGGTCGAGCAGAATGCGAGCGGGCTCGGTAATGCCTATGCCGGGCAGGCCGCGTCGGCGCAAGATGCCAGCACGGTCTTCTACAACCCGGCGGGCTTGCTACGCATCGAGGGCAACCAAGTCGTGGTGGCCGGGCATCTGATCGAAACCTCCGCCAAGCTCACGAACAACGGCAGCACCTTGGGCGCATTGGGGAATGGCGGCGATCTCGGCGGCCATGCGTTCTTGCCCAGCTTCTACTATGCCGGCGATTTGAAACCCGGGTTCAAATGGGGCATCGGCGTGAACGCGCCCTTCGGCCTGAAGACCGAATACACCACGCCGTGGGCCGGCCAGACGCAAGGCGTGACATCCCATATCAAGACGATCAATGTGAACCCGAGCCTGGCCTGGCTATACAACGACAAGGTTTCGGTGGGCATGGGGATCGATTACCAGAAGGCCGAAGTAAGCCTGTCCAGCAGCGTTACGGCGCCGGCAGTGAATGTTGTGAAGCTGAGGGGGGATGACGATGCCTGGGGTTATAACCTCGGCATGCTGGTCAAGCTCGACAACAATACTCGGCTGGGTGTGGCCTACCGTTCCGAACTCAAATATCACTTGTCCGGCCGGGCCACCGGGCCGGTCAATGGCGCGATCGCCGCCAACTTGACGACTCCTGCCAGCGCTTCGCTGAGCTTGTTCAACCGGCTCAATGAACGGTGGGATATCCTGACCGACCTGACTTGGACCGGTTGGAGCAGCTTCGACAAGCTGGCAACCACCGGCGCGGTCACCGTGCTGGTGCCGGAGGATTGGAACGATACGGTGCGCCTTTCCGTCGGCGCCAATTACCGCAAGAGCGACGCCTGGACATGGCGGGTCGGTGTGGCCTATGATCAGAACCCGGTGCCGGATGCCGAGCATCGTACGGTGCGTTTGCCGGATACAGACCGGACCTGGCTGGCCTTCGGTGGCCAATACAAGATGTCGGACAAGGGCTGGATCGATTTTGGCTATGCCCATCTGTTCATGCGCGATGCCTCGATCAATCACCTCGAGGCGCCGATTCGGGTAAAGGGTCAATACCAAGGCCAGATCAACATCGTCAGCGCACAGTACACCCATACTTTCTAAGGCATGGCTGCTATGGGGAGCGTAGCGCAGCCATCCGATCCCGTTACGACGCTGGCCGCCTGGCCGGCGCAACCTTTCGAGTTCCATTCGCGCGATACCTTGTTTTCCGCATTGCTGAAGGCCATGCATCGGCACGGTCGCCGCGGCAAGGGGCAGATCGAGGACATGCGGCCGGGTCGCTATAGCTACGGCGACTTGTTGAAGATCAGCCTGGCCCTGGGGCGCTTGGCCTGCAAGATCAGCGAGCCGGGCGAACATGTCGGCGTATTCATGCCCAATATGGTGTCCACGGTCGGCCTGATCTTCGGCTTGGCCGCCTTCCGCCGTGTGCCCTGCCTGCTCAATTACACGTCGGGGCCGGAGATTACCCAAAATGCGTGCGAGACCGCGCGCATTCGCACCGTGCTGACTTCGCGCGAGTTTTTGGCCAAGGCCAATCTGGGTGAGACCCTGCAGGGACTCAAGGACGTGCGCATCGTCTATCTCGAAGACTTGCGGCACCGGTTCGGTTGGCTCGACAAGCTGTGGTTGATGGGTTTCGCCTTGTGGTGGCCGAGTTTGGCGGTGCCCAAGGGCGAGCCGGAGGCGCCGGCTGTCGTGCTGTTCACCTCCGGCACCGAGGGGCGGCCCAAGGCTGTGGTGCTGTCGCATCGGGCCATCTTGGCCGATATTGCGCAGATTCGGCAGGCCTTCCCGTTTACCGAGCAAGACCGCTTCCTCAATGTGCTGCCGATTTTCCATTCCTTCGGTTTGACCGCAGGCGCCTTGCTGCCGCTGATCGCAGGCTGCCCCTTGTTGTTGTATACCAGCCCGCTGCATTACAAGAACATCGTCGAGCTGGTTGGGCGGCATCGCAGCACGGTGATCTTCGGTACCAGCGCCTTTCTCAACCAGTATGCCCGCCATGCCCAGCCGGAAAACCTGCGCAGCCTGCGCTATGTGATCGCCGGCGCGGAGAAGCTGGCCGAGTCGGTGCGCCAAATGTGGCAGGAGAAGTTCGGGATCGAGGTATTCGAAGGCTACGGTGCGACCGAGATGGCGCCGGTGCTGTCGGTCAATCTACCCGGCGCGAACCATCCGGGCACCGTCGGCCAATTGCTGCCGGGTATCGAGGCCCGTTTGGTGGCGGTGCCCGGTATCGCCTCGGGCGGCGAACTGCATGTGCGCGGGCCGAACATGATGTCCGGCTATTACCGCTATGAAGCGCCGGGCGTGCTGGAACCGCCGCATTCAGCCCTGGGGCCGGGCTGGCACAATATGGGCGATGTGGTCGAGATCGACCCGGAGGGTTTTGTCAGCATCGTCGGCCGGCTCCGCCGCTTCGCCAAGGTGGCGGGCGAAATGGTCTGTTTGGAACTGACCGAGGCGATCGCCCGGGCCGCCTCCGGCGAGGCCATGCATGCCGCCCTCAATGTGCCCGATACCGGGCGGGGCGAGGCGATCGTGTTGTTTACCACCGACTCGGAGCTGACCCGCGAGCAATTGGCCGCCGCCGCGCGCGGCCTGGGTTATCCCGAGCTGGCCTTGCCCAGGCGCATCCAGGTGGTGCCGGGCTTGCCGGTGCTGGGCTCGGGCAAGGTGGACTATCTCAAGCTGAGCAAACTTGCCCACACTTGAGCGGGGCTTGAAAATCGGCCGCAATGGCTTATCTAACTATAAGAATTTGTTGATATAATTCATGCCGTTTCGCGTTGCGCCGCGGCGCATTGCCCAAGGAGTTAGCTATGCCGATTTATGCCTACAAGTGCGCCGCTTGCGGCCACCAGGAAGACGAGATGCAAAAGGTGTCCGACGCGCCGTTGACCATGTGCCCGAAGTGCGGCCAGGCGGCCTATAGCAAGATGCTGACTGCCGCCGGTTTCCAGCTCAAGGGTTCCGGCTGGTATGCCACCGATTTCAAGGGCGGCAGCAGCGCAACGAAGAAGGAAGAAGCGCCGGCCCACGCCTGCGGGGCGGGCGGTTGCGGTGCCTGCCCGGCCTCTTGAGGCCGTAGGGCGCGCTGTTTTGGCTGGACAGGGCGGAGCGCGGCTCCGCCCTTCGTTTTAACGCAAGGAAGTTTTTAACCGACCCATGGCCCCTGTAAGGCGTTATTTCATCACCGGTTTGCTGATCTGGGTGCCGCTCGGCATTACCGTTTGGGTGCTCGATGCCTTGATCGGCGCCATGGACCAGACCCTGCTGCTGTTGCCCGAACCATGGCGGCCGGAGGTCTGGCTGGGTTTCTATCTGCCCGGCCTGGGTGTGCTGCTCACCGGTCTGGTGATCTTCCTCACCGGCCTGCTCGCGGCCAACCTGATCGGCCAGCGCATGCTGCGGTTCTGGGAGGGCCTGCTCAACCGCATCCCGGTGGTGAAGTCGATCTACGGCAGCGTCAAGCAGGTGTCCGACAGCCTGTTGTCCGGTTCCGGCATGGCCTTCAAGAAGGTGTTGCTGGTGCGTTATCCGCACCCGCAGGCTTGGTCGCTCGCCTTTCAGACCAATATACCGGACGAGGTGGCAGGGCGGCTTGAGGGCGATTATGTGGCGGTGTTCATTCCGACCACGCCGAGCCCGGTGAACGGTTTTTATTTTTACGTGCGGCGCGACGAGACGATCGAGGTCGATATCTCGGTCGATACTGCGCTGAAATACATCGTGTCCATGGGTGTGGTGTCGGCCGCCAGCAAGGCGGCCAACTATCCCGGCGACTGAACAATCTCCAAGGAAAGCAGCATGCGAAGTAGCTATTGCGGCGCGGTCACCCGCGCGGACATCGATCAAACCGTCACCCTGTGCGGCTGGGCCCATCGCCGGCGCGACCACGGCGGCGTGATCTTCATCGACCTGCGCGACCGCGAGGGCACGGTGCAGGTGGTGATCGACCCCGACACGCCCGCGGCGTTCAAGATCGCCGAAGAGGTGCGCAACGAGTTCGTGCTCAAAGTTACCGGCCGCGTGCGTGCCCGTCCGGCCGGTACCGAGAACACCAACATCCGCACCGGCGAGATCGAGGTGTTGACCAAAGAGATCGAGGTGCTCAACCCCAGCGTGACGCCGCCCTTCCTGCTCGACGACGAGAACCTGTCCGAGAACGTGCGCCTGACCTACCGCTACCTCGACCTGCGCCGGCCGGTGATGCAAAAGCACATGATGCTGCGCTACCGCACGGCCAAGCTGATGCGCGACCATCTCGACGGCAACGGCTTCATCGAGGTCGAGACCCCGATGCTTACCCGATCCACGCCCGAGGGTGCGCGCGACTACCTGGTGCCGTCCCGCGTGCACGAGGGCATGTTCTATGCGCTGCCGCAGTCGCCCCAGTTGTTCAAGCAACTGTTGATGGTGTCCGGCTTCGACCGCTACTTCCAGATCACCAAGTGCTTCCGCGACGAGGACCTCAGGGCCGACCGCCAGCCCGAGTTCACCCAGGTCGATCTGGAGATGTCCTTCGTCGAGGAGGAGGACGTGATGAAGCTGGTCGAGGGCATGATCCGCGCGACCTTCAAGCAGGCCATCGACGTCGACCTGCCTGATCCCTTCCCGCGCATGCCTTATGCCGAGGCGATCAACCGCTACGGCTCGGACAAGCCGGACATGCGGGTGACCCTGGAGATCACCGAGGTGACCGACGCGGTGAAGGACGTCGCGTTCAAGGTCTTCTCCGGCCCGGCCAACGACCCCAAGGGCCGGGTCGCCGCCCTGCGCGTGCCGAACGGCGCCCAGCTCACCCGCGGCGAGATCGACGGCTACACCGAGTTCGTCAAGATCTACGGCGCCAAGGGCTTGGCCTACATCAAGGTCAACGATGTCAGCCAGCTCAACGAGACCGGCCTGCAGTCGCCCATCGTCAAGAACCTGAACGAGGCCGCGCTGAAGGCGGTGGTCGAGCGCACCGGCGCGCAGAACGGCGACCTGATCTTCTTCGGCGCCGACAAGGCCAAGGTGGTCAACGACGCCCTCGGCGCCTTGCGCCTGAAGCTGGGCCACGAGAAGGGCTATGTCGACGGCCGCGCCTGGGCGCCCTTGTGGGTGGTCGACTTCCCGATGTTCGAGATCAACGAGGACGAGAACCGCTGGGATGCGCTGCATCACCCGTTCACCGCGCCGAAGGACGGCCACGAGGAATTCCTCTCCACCGATCCGGGCCAGGCCCTGTCCAAGGCCTACGACATGGTGCTCAACGGCTGGGAAGTCGGCGGCGGCTCCATCCGTATCCACCGCGAGGCGGTGCAGGAGAAGGTGTTCGCCGCGCTCAACATCGGCGAAGCAGAGCGGCGCGAGAAGTTCGGCTTCCTGCTCGACGCCCTCAAGTTCGGCGCGCCGCCGCACGGCGGCTTGGCCTTCGGCCTGGACCGCCTGGTCGCGCTGATGACCGGCGCCGAGTCGATCCGCGACGTGATCGCCTTCCCCAAGACCCAGCGCGCCAACGACCTGATGACCCAGGCGCCCAACGTGGTCGACGACAAGCAGTTGCGCGAGCTGCACATCCGGCTGCGGCAGAAAGCGGCGCAACAATAAGCCAGGCGCGGGGCGTCGGGTCTGCAGTCCCGCCCCGCCGCCGTCCCCCGCAGCCATGTTCAAGCTTCCCGTCTCGGTCCTGGTGGTGATCCATACCACCGATCTGCAGGTGCTCTTGCTGGAGCGGGCCGACCATCCGGGTTGGTGGCAATCGGTGACCGGCAGCCAGGATGCCGGTGAGTCCCTGGCGCAGACCGCGGCCCGCGAGGTGCTGGAAGAGACCGGTTTGGACGTCGGCGACTATGTGCTGACTGACTGGGGTTATCGCAACGTCTATGAAATCTATGCGTGTTACCGGCACCGCTACGCGCCGGGCACCACGCACAACACCGAACACGTCTTTGGTTTGCAGCTGCCTGCGCCGGCACCGGTGCAGCTTGCGCCGCGCGAGCACCTGAATTTTCAGTGGTTGCCTTGGCGGGCGGCGGCGGACAGGTGTTTTTCGCCCAGCAATGCAGCGGCCATCCGCCGCTTGGGCGAGCTGGCCAAGTGAGGCTGCTTCGCTACGCGGGTGCTCTTGCCATGGCCCGTTCGTGTCTTGATCCTGACGTGCACGCGGCTTAAGCGTTATAGTTGTACCCATTGCGTCGAACAAATACGGTAGCGAGAGACCCGCATGAAGCGCATTGTTTTGTCCCTGCTGATGCTGCTCAGCTTGAGCGCATGCGACGCCGTGAAAGAACGGATGGGGATCAAGGATCCGGCGAAGGCGGAGGCGGAGGCCAAGGCCATTGGGGCGGCTTGTCGTCTGTCCGGGCGCGGCCTGGAGGACTGCTACAGCCTCAATGATGCCTATCCGCGCGCGGCGATCTACGCCGGTTGGAAGGAAATGAACGAATACATGGCCGACCGCAAAATGGCGGAGGAGCCGCCTAAGTTGGATGCGGATGGCAAGCCGCTCGACCAGGGTGCGGGCGGCCGGCCGGCGATGGGGGCGGCGAAGGACGCTGGCAAGGAACCGGTCAAGGAGCCAAGCAAAGAGGCTGGCAAAGAGCCCGGCAAGGACGCAAAGGCCGAAAACGGCAGCAAGGTCGAAGCCGGCAAGGATGCCGTCAAGGATATCCGCCCCAAGAAGCCCGATCTGGCTAAAGAAGTCAGCAAGCACTGAGCGGGATGACCGCATGAGCCAGCCTCTGCGTGTCGCCAGTTACAACATCCACAAGGGCCTGTCCTTCTTCAATGGACGCATGGTCGTGCATGAGTTGCGCGACCGATTGGCGAACCTGAATGTCGACTTGGTGTTTCTGCAAGAAGTGGTCGGCGAGCATACCGAGCATGCCGGTCGCTTCGAGGCCTGGCCAGCCAAACCGCAGTACGAGTTCCTGGCGGAGCAGCTCTGGACCGACTTTGCCTATGGCAAGAATGCGATCTACGACCACGGCCACCATGGCAACGCCATCTTGTCGCGCTATCCCATCGTACGTTGGGACAATCTGGACATTTCGGCCCATGCCTTCGAAAGCCGGGGCCTGCTGCATTGCGAGATTGCCATGCCTGGCCTCGACCAGCCGCTGCACGCCATTTGCCTCCATTTGGCACTGACCGAATCGGGCCGGCGCAAACAGTTGCGCATCGTATCCGAACGCATCCAGGCCTTGGTGCCTGAAGATGCGCCGCTGATTATCGCCGGCGATTTCAACGATTGGCGCCAGCGGGCGGCGCGCTATATGGCGCAAGAGCTGCAGATTAAAGAGGTGTTCGAGGTGGCGCATGGCCGGCCGGCGCGCAGCTTCCCGGCAGCCTTCCCCCTGTTTTCGCTCGACCGCATCTACGTGCGAGGCTTCGAAGTCGAGTCGGCCCATGTCTTGCATGGCAGTCGCTGGCGCCGATTGTCCGACCATGCCGCCTTGACCGCACAACTCCGTTTCGATCGCCCATGATCGTTCCGTCCAACCGGCTGACCTTGCTGGAAAACGGCCCGCAATATTTTCCGGCTTTGCTCGCGGCGCTTGACGCAGCCGAAGCCGAGGTTCGGCTGGAGAGTTATCTCTATGAGGCGGATGCCGTTGGGCTGGCCGTCGCCGAGGCCTTGCTGCGCGCGGCGGCCCGAGGGGTGCGGGTCTATGTGTTGTTGGATGGTTTCGGTGCCAGCGGCTTTTCGGCCGGATTGGCTGCACGCTTGAGTGCGGCCGGCGTGCAGTGGCTTTACTATCGGCCGGAGCGTGGCCTGCTGCGTCTGCGCCGGCACCGCCTGCGCCGCTTGCATCGCAAACTGGTGGTCGTGGACGGGCGGGTCGCCTTCATCGGCGGCATCAATATCATCGCCGACGATAACGCGCCCGGCCATCCTTCGCATCGTTACGATTATGCCGTGCAGGTGGAGGGGCCGTTGGTGCATGAGGTGCATGCAGCCATGCGGCGCTTGTGGTGGTTGGTGGAATGGAGCCGGTCGCGGCGGCGCACCTCGATGGGGCCAACGTTTCCGGTACCCGATGCAGCCGGCACGCAAGCGGCCGAACTGTTGTTGCGAGATAACTGGCGGCATCGCCATCGCATCGAGGATGCCTATTTCAAGGCCATACGCGATGCCAAGCATGAGATCGTCATCGCCAATGCATATTTCCTGCCGGGCTGGCGTTTCCGTCATGCCTTGACGGAGGCCGCCCAGCGTGGCGTGCGCGTCGTTTTGTTGCTGCAAGGCCGGATCGAGTATCGTATCCAGCACTATGCCACCTTGGCGCTTTATCGGTTTTTCTTGGAACGCGGAGTCGAGATCTACGAATACCGTAGCAGCTTTCTACATGCCAAAGTTGCTGTGGTCGACCGTAGCTGGGCGACGGTGGGGTCCAGCAATATCGATCCGTTCAGCCTGGTCCTGGCCCGTGAGGCCAATATCGCGGTGCATGATCGAGCGTTCGCTTCGGATTTGCATGGCCGTATCTTTGCCGCCCTGCATAGCGGTGCGAGCCAGGTGCATCGTTTGCCTTGGCGGCTGTTGCCCTGGCATAGACGGGCCTTGGCCTGGCTTGGCTATGGCATCGTACGTGCCTTGACCGGCCTGGTGGGCTACGCGCGGGAATTCGGTGAAGCGGATGGCAGATCGGGCCGGCAGGCATCGTGATCGCTAGCTATTTAATCCGGCTTGTTTTCGCGGGGGATAAACGGTAGGGTAAACAAAAAAGGCAGGGAACCGGGCGGCCAATGTTGCTCGGAATAATCAAGATAAGGGAGAAAAATATGGCCAAGATATTGGTCGTCGATGACGAGGCACCGATGCGAAAGCTGCTGAAAGAGGTATTAAGCCAGGATAGCCACGAGGTACGCGAAGCGGAAAATGGCGCGCAAGCCAGCGCCATGTTTCGCAGCGACCCGGCCGATCTGATCATTACCGATTTGCGTATGCCGGATATCAATGGCATCGATCTGATCATGCAGTTGCGCCAGGACTATCCGGCCAGCCGCATCATTGCGATCTCGGGCGGCGGCGGTGGCGACGGCCGGGTCGATTACCTCGCGGTGGCCCGGCAAGTCGGGGCCACCCAAGTCATCAGCAAACCGTTTCAGATTTCGACACTGCGTACGGCGGTTGGCGAGGCCTTGTCAGCCTAGTTTGCTGAACTACACTGTTTCGATGGACCAGAGCACGCTAGCCGAAAACCATACCAGCGCCGATCGAGGTCAGGGCAGGAGGGCCGTGCTGGTCGTGGATGACGACGTGCAATTCCGAGGTTATTTGTCGGAATTGCTCGACAGCCATGGTTTTAGGGTGCTGCAGGCGGCTAACGGCAAGGAAGGGCTGGAGATCTACCGGCGCCACCACCCCGATTTGGTCATTACCGATATCGTCATGCCGGAGGAAGAGGGTATTGGCATGATCTGGAATATCCGGCGCGACACGACGGCCATGCCCATTATCGCCATTTCCGGCGGCAACCGGGGCTATGGCGCAGATTATCTGCGCATGGCCACCAGGCTGGGCGTGAATGCCACGCTGGCCAAGCCGTTTTCCCACCGCGACCTGATGCAGGCCGTCCAGCGCTTGTTGGGCTTCGATCGACAAGGAGTGAAGGACGAATAGCACTGGCTGTGTTTATGTGCCTTGGCTACATAAACCGCGAGACGCTCGCTGCCTATGAAAATGATCACGATAAACCCCTTCGTTACGCGGCTACGGCAAGGCAAAGGTTCACAGCTCGGATATTTCGATCGGGCTTTATATCCCGGCGTGATCGTTTGTTTATCTTTTGCTCCCGGCTCGCACGCGGCGGACTCGGCAGGGGCGGGGAGCGCGATCGGCGCCATGTTGTGGTATGGGGCCGTGGTGCTGCTCGCGGTGTTCGCCGTCGCCTTTGTCGTCGGTTTGCGCCGGTATCGGGGACAACGGAGTGAGCTCGATATCTGCAGCCCGGCCCAGGGTGGGGTGAAGCACCACGATGCCGAGGAGGCACTGCGTGCCGTCGACGAGGCTTGGCAGCGTTCCTTCGATGCCCTGCCCGATTTTGTTTGCATTTTGGATATCAACGGCAAGATTCAGCGTGCGAATCGTCCCTTGATAGAGCGCTTCGGCCCTATCTACGGCAACGTGATCGGTATGGACTATCGAGAGATCTATTGCGGTACGGCCACGCCGAATCCGCAGCCGCCCTGTGCCACCGTTTTGTTGGGCAGCCCAGCGGTATCGGTCGAAACCACCTTGGCCACCATGGACGGCTGGTACAAGGTTTCGTCCTATCCCCTGAACGACGGCCAAGGGCATTTATGCGGTGCAGTCTCGGTTGTGAGCGACATCAGCGAACGCAAGCGGGCACAGGTCGAACGCGACCAGTTACAAAAGCAGTTGCAGCAGGCACAGAAGATGGAGGCGATCGGCCAACTCACCGGCGGTATCGCGCATGATTTCAACAACATCTTGGCCAGTGTCATGGGCTATTCCGAATTGGCAATAGAGCTGAGCAACAACTGCGCGGCCTCGCCTAAATTGCATGGCTACTTGCAGGAGATCTACCGGGGCGGCGAGAGGGCGCGCGATCTGATCGTGCAGATGCTGGCCTTCAGTCGTGGGTCGAAGGGCGAGAAACAGGTCATGCCCCTGGCGCCGCTGGTGAAAGAAGCGGCCAAAATGATGCGCTCCACCATACCGAGCAGCATCGATATGACCGTGGATGTCGGCAACGAGTCGTTCACGGTCCTGGGCGACCCGACCATGCTGCATCAGGTTATTCTGAACTTGTGCATCAATGCGCGAGACGCAATGGACGGCAAGGGCCGCATCGCGATCGGCCTACATCGGGCCGACAATGTGGACGCCGTTTGCCGGTCTTGCCATGGCGTCGTCGCCGGGGCGTTCGTGGAAGTCTCGGTCGAGGATAGCGGCAGCGGTATTTCGCCTACGATTATGAACCGGATATTCGACCCGTTCTTCACGACCAAGGATACCGGCAAGGGTTCCGGCATGGGGTTGTCCATGGTGCATGGCATCGTGCATGAACATGGCGGACATGTCCTGGTGCGCAGTACGCCCGGCGAGGGCAGTACTTTCCGGGTGCTGTTACCCATGGGGCCAAGCGAAGCCACTTCGACGGGGATCGGCCCAGCTCGGCAACCGGCCGATGCGCCAGAGTCGCATACTTCCTCGCGGCATGTGTTGGTGGTGGACGACGAAGAGTCGGTGGCCAATTTTGTCGGCGACTTGCTCGGCGGCTACGGTTATGCGGTGACGGTGATGTCGAGCAGCCAGCAGGCCATGGAGCGGTTTAAACAAACCCCGGCCGCCTTCGATCTGGTGGTGACCGATCAGACCATGCCTGGGCTGACTGGGGTCGAGATGGCGCAGGCGATGCTTGCGGTGCGTCCCGAACTGCCGATTGTCTTATGCACCGGGCATAGCGACCGGGTCGATGCCGAATATGCGCTGGCTTTGGGTATCCGGGCCTATTTGACCAAACCGTTCACGATGGCAGCGCTGTTGCGCAAGCTGGACGAGGTGTTATCGGAACAAAAAGAAATGTCCCCATAAGTAATCGGGGGTTCTGCAACACAGCCCAAATAAAAAGGGCGGAAAAATGTTAAGGGAGAAATGCACATGTCACACTACCATCTGGGTCTCAATCTTGGACATGATCGGTCTGCCGCCCTGGTGCGGGATGGCGAAGTCGTCGTTGCCATTCATCAGGAACGGCTGGATCGACTTAAGCATAGCGTCGGTTTTTTGCACCAAGCGGTCGGCGATCCGACGCAGATTCAGCTACCGCATGAGTCCATCCAGTATTGCCTAGAGGCCTGCGGCATCGGCTTGTCCGATGTGGCGACCATCAGTGCCAATATGCCTGGCATCGACCATGGCGCAGACATCCTGCGTCGTAGCCTGCCGCCGGAATTTGCCGACAAGGTGCGCGAGACGCCGAGTCATCACCTGATGCACGCCTATAGCGCCTATTGGCCCTCCGGCTTCGACGATGCGGTGGTGTTCGTCGTCGACGCCTCGGGCAGCAGCCATGACCGGCAAACCGAGTCTTATACCCTCTATAAAGCGAGTGGCAACAAGATCGAGATGCTGCATGAAGAGAGCGTGCCCTCGCATCTGGCTTCGCTTTCCACGTTGGGTTTTCTCTACGAGTATGTCAGCCGCAAGGCGGGCTTCTCCACTCGCGTCGGCGCCTCGGTCAACGTACCCGAGGCGGGCAAGCTGATGGGCCTCGCGCCCTATGGCAGCATGCAAGAGCATTGGCATCCCTGGATTCGCGCGCGCAAGGACAGCTATAGCCTGGATATCTCCGCCTACGATGTGTTCCTGGAAGTGGCCGCGCTGGAGAAGAAATACGACGACGGCGCAGGCAAGGCCTATCTGCGGCCCTATCTGGTCGACCTCGCATGGAAGATCCAGCATGAGTTGGAGCAGGCCTTGTTGCATGTTGCCGGTCTCGCACTCAAGCGTACCGGCATGCGCAAGCTGTGCCTGGCGGGCGGCGTCGCCTTGAACTCCGTTGCGAATTACAAGATGTTGCGCGAACTGAACCTTGAAGACATCTTCATCTTCCCGGCCGCCGGCGATGCCGGCATCGCTGCCGGCTGCGCCCTGTGGGCCTATGCCGAGCATGAGGGCGGGCGCAAGCGGCCGGTCATGAAGCGGGCGACCCTGGGACGTTCCTATGGCGAGGCGAGCATCGCGTCGGCCTTGGAAAAATTTGCCGACCAGATCGTTGTCGAGCCGCTCGATCAAGCCGCGGTGGTCGAGCAAACAGCCCAGGCCTTGGCCAAGGGGCATGTGATCGCACGCTTCGAAGGCGGTTCCGAGTTCGGGCCTCGTGCCCTAGGCCACCGCTCCATTCTGGCCGATCCCAGTTTCGAGCGGATGAAGGACATCCTCAATGCGCGGGTCAAGTTCCGCGAGGCCTTCCGGCCGTTCGCTCCGGTCATCCCGGAAGAGGACATCGAGCAGGTGTTCGAGCAGAAAGTGCCCTCGCCCTTCATGCTGGTGGTGTCGCAGATTCGGCCGGAGTTCCATAAGCAAATCCCCGCAGTGACCCATTACGACGGCTCCGGCCGCGTGCAAACGGTAACGTCCGCGGACAATCCGTTCATGCATAAGCTTTGCCGTACCCTGGTGGCGACGCGAAAAGGGCCGCCGGTGGTGCTCAACACCAGCTTCAACGTCGCGGGCCAACCCATCGTGGAGACCCCGGAAGAGGCGATCGCCACCTTCCTGTCCACCGATATCGATTACCTGTTTCTGGAGAATCTGCGCATCGCTAAGAAGCATGTGCCCGTGCTCGATTATGAGCATCACTTGGCCAAGGTGACCGACGGTGCCTTGCCGCATGGCTTGGACGCCGATCAGTCGTCGTCCACGGAGTTGATGCGGCAATTGGACCGCGCATTGTTCTCCGGCGAAACCGAGGGGTGTCCATGGAGCGAGGAGGAGTTGCGCGAATTGTCGGCCAAAGGTGCACGCTACAAGGAGACCAGCCGTTTGTTCTCCGAGAGCCCCTACGGTGCGCCGGTACGTAGCCAACTATCCGCCCGCGCGGTATTGCTGCTCGATCCCCTGGGCGGATCGCAGTTGTTGGATACCGATGGCATCGTTCCGGCCAGCCGTTTGAGCCAGGCCGAGGTGCAGTTGCTATTGACGCTGGTCGACGGCGATGCGGCGCGGCTGGAGCGCCTGCGCACCGAACAGCAGGCGACGACCTTGGAGTGGCGCGAGAAGATCGGGGCGATGATCGAACGCATGCAGGCGTATGCCCTGCAATTGGACCTGCCCAAACAGACGCTTGCCGAAGACCATGCCCTGCCCAAAGAGGCCGGCATGACCTTGGCCCCGTTTGCCGACGAACACTACCGTTTGCCACAGACTGCAGCGGCCCTGCGTGCGGTGCTCAAGGAGGCGGGCTACGAAGAAGCGGCGATCTGTGGCTTGCTCAAGGTGGAGTCGCTGCAACTGATCGAACCGACCCGCTTGCATTACTACGACCGGTTCCTGCTGCCCGAATCGCCCTTGGCCGATCTCGTTCGTTTGTTCCTGCTTCGGGTGACCCTGCCGGAGGCGCGCGCGCGCGCGCTGTTCGGGCATGCCCTGTTCGATGCCATGGTGCGCCTGGGTTTGCTCCAGCCGCGCGATGGCCGTTGGGCTTCGCGGGTCGACATTTTCAGTGTCGAGGGGCTCTATCTGGTGACCGATCACCGCTATATGCTGGATCGCGAAGGGGATCGGATCGACGAGAGCCCGGTCATGTACATCGGTCTGGATAGCCGGGGCCTGGTGCATTCGGCACCGCGCAAGGCCTGTGGCAAGCTGCTGGACCTTTGCACGGGCTCCGGCGTGCAGGCCTTGAGCGGCAGCCGCTACGCGCGGGAGGTGGTCGGTGTCGACTTGAATCCGCGCGCAGTCCGATTCGCGCGGTTCAATGCCCAACTCAACGGTATCGACAATGCACGTTTCTTCCTCGGCGATCTTTATGCGCCGCAGAAAGACATGCGCTTCGATGTCGTTTTGGCCAACCCGCCCTTCGTGCCCAGTCCCCACGGCGACCTCGGTTTCCGCGACGGTGGCCGCACGGGCGAGGGTGTCCTGCAGCGTATCGTCAGCGAAGCTGCGGCGCATCTCAACCCCGACGGCGCCTTGTGCATCGTGACCGATTTGGTCGATGTGCCAACCTACCAGACCAAGTTGGCGGGCTGGTGGCAGGGCGATGCGGCTCATATGCTGGTGCTGCACACCGCGGACCGCGACGAGATTCTGTTCTCGGTGCCGCATAGCCATGCGCCCTTCGGCCAGAGTTATGAGGCCTACAACGAGGAACTCGACAAGTGGGTGCGTAACTATCGGGATGCCGGGCTCAAGGCGGTCAACTTCGGTTACATCTTCATCCGCCGTCTGCCTGGTGCGCATGTTGGCACTTATTACAGCCGTGTCGTGCACAATCCTTCCGCGCCGATTCATAAAGAGGTGGCGCAATATTTCCGCCAGCGCCAGCGCCTGAGCGATTTCGAACAGGGTGTCAGCCGCAAGTCTTACTTGCGTTTGACTTCGGGTCTACGTATCCGGCTTGAAATCGATACCAATGGCGCAGAGCAGAAGATTGAGTTGAGCGTGCCCGGCAATCCTTATTTCACGACCTATCAGGTCGATGGCGGCCTGTATCGCGAGCTGCAATTCATCGCCGAGCGTCATCCGGCCCTAGAGGTCTTTGCCGATGGCGAACGCTGGGCCTGCATCGCCGATCTGGTGCTCAAGGGGGTATTGGAGTTGACCGGGCCGGCACAAGCCGGTCAGCCGCGGCAAGCCATTCAAGGCTTGGCTATCCCGGGCTTGGCGGCGAAACCGGTAGAGCCTGCGGCGGCCAAGTCGAACGGCGCGAGCGCGCCGCCGGTAGGCATCCACGAGATGGAGACCAAGACGACGCCAACCTGTTTGTCGTCCTATCTGGCCTGAGCGCGTTGCAGCCTGCGGGCCTGCATTTGCCGGGAGGCGATGCAGGCCCGTTTTTTTTAAGGCCTTTCCGCTGCCATCAGAAACACCGGGTAAGCGCGTGGGCCGTTTTCGGTTTCCTTGACGATCTCGAACACGGTGTCGAAGCGAATCTGGCTGAAGCCGGCCTGCTCGGCCTGGGCCGTCAAGGCGGTGCGGTCAAAGCCGTGATGTACGTCGATCTCGGGGCCGTGGAAGGAGCCATCTTCTTTATCCAGGTCGGCGAGGCAGAGCGTACCGCCGGGATTGAGCAGGCTATGGAAGACCTGCAGGATCTTTTCGGTGTCCGGGATGTGGTGCAAGGTCATCGAACTGTAGATCAGGTCGTAACGCTCGTCCGGCAAGGGTTCGGCGGTGAGGTCGGCTTGACGCACCGCCATGTTGGCGACGCCCTGGGCGGCGATCTTCTCCCGCAGCACGTCCAGCATGCCGGTCGAGGTGTCCTTCAGCGTGATGTGGCCGAGCGCGTCCTTGAGCGGAAAGCTCAGCAGGCCGGTGCCGCAGCCGTAGTCCAGGGCCCGCATGTTTCGGTTTAGCGGCACTTGGGTGCGGATGGCCTCGGCGATCTTGCGGCCGCGCTCGACAAAGACGGGGTTGCTGTCCCACTCACGGGCCTTGCTGTCGAAATCGATCATCGTTTTCTCTCTGTGATAAAGCACTGAATGGAGTGGTTCGCGGTCATGAAGTTCAACGCCGCCTACCCAGAATGGAGCCCAGCACGCCGCGAATGATGGCGCGGCCGAGCTGGCTGCCGATGGCGCGCGCGGCGCTTTTCATCATGGCCTCGGCCACTGTCTGCTGGCTGCGTCCTGTGCTGCGCTCGGTCGTGCGCGCTGGGGTGGGTTTGGCACTCGTTTCTGCCGCGGTCTGTACTGACCGGTCCTTGAGGATTTCGTAGGCCGATTCGCGGTCGACGGTCTGTTCATAGTGGCCGTAGATGACCGAGCCCTGGATCAGGGCGCTGCGCTCGGCCGCGGTGAGCGGGCCGATCTGGCCGCGCGGCGGCACGATCAGGGCGCGTTCGACTACGGCGGGCTGGCCCTTGGCGTCGAGGCAGGAGACCAGGGCCTCGCCGACGCCGAGCTCGGCGATGGCCGCCGCCTCGTCGAGCTGCACGTTGTCGCGCAGGGTCTCGGCCGCGGCGCGCAGGGCCTTCTGGTCCTTCGGGGTGAAGGCGCGCAGGGCGTGCTGCACCCGGTTGCCCAGCTGGCCGGCCACGCTCTCGGGCACGTCGGCCGGATTTTGCGTCACGAAATAGACGCCGACGCCCTTGGACCGGATCAGCCGCACCACCAGTTCGATCTTGTCGAGCAGGGCCTGGGGCGCATCCTTGAACAGCAGGTGCGCCTCGTCGAAGAAGAACACCAGCTTCGGCTTGGCCAGGTCGCCCGCTTCGGGCAGGTTCTCGAACAGCTCGGCCAGCAGCCACAAGAGCAGGCTGCCGTAGGCCTTGGGCGATTGCATCAGCCGGTCGGCGGCGAGCAGGTTGATGACGCCACGGCCCTGGCCGTCGGTCTGCATCAGGTCGTCGATGTTGAGCATGGGCTCGCCGAACAGCCGGTCGCCGCCCTGGTTTTCCAAGGCGAGCAGGCCGCGCTGGATGGCGCCGATGCTGGCGGCGGAGACGTTGCCGTATTCGGTGGTGAAGTCTTTAGCGTGCTCGCCCACGTGCTGCAGCATCGCGCGCAGGTCCTTGAGGTCGAGCAGCAGCAGGCCCTGGTCGTCGGCGATCTTGAACACCAGATTCAGCACGCCTTCCTGGGTCTCGTTGAGGCCCAGCATGCGCGCCAGGAGCAGCGGCCCCATGTCGGACACGGTGGCGCGGATCGGGTGGCCCTGCTCGCCCCAGACATCCCAGAACACCACGGGGAAGGCCTCCGGCGCGTAGTCGGCGAGATTCAATTGCTGCGCCCGCTCGGCCGCCTTGCCGGTGGCGCCCGGCTTGGCCACGCCGGACAGGTCGCCCTTCACGTCGGCCATGAACACGGGGGTGCCGATGCGGCTGAAGGCCTCGGCCAGGGTCTGCAGGGTGACGGTCTTGCCAGTGCCGGTGGCGCCGGTGATCAGGCCGTGGCGGTTGGCCATCTGCGGCAGCAGAAAGATTTCGTGGTCGTCGCGCTGGGCGATGAGCAATGGTTCGATCATGGGATGCCCTTGTGTTGCAGGTTCGCGGCATTATAGGGGACGCATAGACCGGAGACCCGCGATGATCATCCTGCGCCCCCACGACCAACGCGGCCACGCCGACCACGGCTGGCTGAATTCCTGGCATAGCTTCTCCTTCGCCGACTATTACGACCCACAGGAGATGGGCTGGAGCGAGCTGCGGGTGATCAACGACGACAGCGTGGCGCCGGGCGCAGGCTTTCCCACCCACGGCCATCAGGACATGGAGATCGTGTCCTATGTGCTGGAGGGGGCGTTGGAACACAAGGACAGCCTGGGCAATGGCTCGGTCATCCGCCCCGGCGATGTGCAGCGCATGAGCGCCGGGCGCGGCATTCGCCACAGCGAGTTCAATGCCTCGGATGCGGCGCCGGTGCACTTCCTGCAAATCTGGATTCAGCCGGCGCAACGCGGTATCGAACCGGGCTACGAGCAGAAATATTTCGCGTCGGAGGAAAAGCGCGACCGCTTGCGTCTGCTTGCATCGGGCGACGGCCGCGATGGCAGCGTGACCCTCCACCAGGACGCCAGCCTGTATGCTGGCGTGATCAGCCCGGGTGCCAGTCTCGCCTTCGATCTCCCCGCTGGCCGCAAGGCCTATGTCCATCTGGCCCGCGGTAAGATGCGGCTCAACGGCCAAGCCATGGCGACCGGCGACGGCGCCAAGATCGCCGACGAACCCCGACTCGAATTCGTCGGCGAGGGCGAGGCCGAAGTCCTGGTGTTCGATCTACCCGCGTAAGGAACAAGCATGACCCGCATTCTGGTTTTCGCCGGCAGCACCCGGCAGGGCTCGTACAACAAACAACTGGCCCGCCTGGCGGCGCGCGATGTAGCCGCGGCCGGCGCCGAGGCGACCTTTCTCGACCTGCGCGACTTCCCGATGCCGCTCTACGACGGCGACCTCGAGGCCGGCGACGGTCCGCCCGAGCACGCCTTCCGTCTGCAGGAGATCGTGGCCCAACACCATGGCCTGATCGTCGCCTCGCCCGAGTACAACAACTCGATCTCGGCCGTGCTCAAGAACACCCTCGACTGGGTCTCGCGCACGCCGCGGCTGCGCGGGGCCAACCCCTTCGCCGGCAAGCCGGCCGCGTTGATCAGCGCCTCGCCCGGCGGCCTGGGCGGCCTGCGCGGGCTGGATGCGGTGCGCAATGTCTTGAATACTGTGGGTATGCTGGTATTGCCGGGCATGGTCGCGGTGGGCCATGCCGACCAGGTCTTCGATGCCGACGGCGGCCTGAAGGACATCGATCTGGCCGAGCGCCTGCGCAATTTGACCGCCGAGACGGTGCGCACCGCCCGTGCCCTGTCGGCCTAAAGCCCTGCCGGCGGAGTAGAATACGGCCTAGAT
>JAJZTV010000009.1:0-3974 GCA_021847385.1 Pseudomonadota bacterium
CGGCGCAACATCACGCTGCCGCCGCCCGCTACGCTGTCCAAACAGGTACTGGAACGGATGATCACCGAGCGCGCCCTGCTGCAGCATGCCGAAGAGATCAATATCCGGGTCGACAGCACGCAACTCGACCGCGCCATTACTCGCATCGCCCAGCAGAACAATATGGATCTCGCCGCCTTCCAGGCCAGCGTGGAAAAAGAAGGCACCGATTTCAACGAGTTCCGCGAACAGATTCGCAACGAGATCATCGTCGCCCGGCTGCGCGAACGCGAGGTCGATAATCGGATCAGCGTCACCGATGCCGAAATCGACAATTTCCTGGCCAACCCCGCGCTGAAAGACAACCAACAGACGGAGTTCCTCTTGGCCCACATCCTGGTCGCAACGCCCGAGGGGCTGGCGCCGGACCGCCTGCAAGCCATCAAGGCCAAGGCCGACAAGGCCCTGGCCGAACTCAAGTCAGGCAGCGATTTCGCGCAAGTCGCCGCCAGCTATTCCGATGCCAAGGACGCGATCGAAGGCGGCCAAATCGGCTGGCGTAGCGAAGGCCAGCTGCCCAGCTTGTATGTCGACGCCGCCCGCACGCTGAAACCAGGCCAGGTCTCGGGCATACTGCGCAGCCCGAACGGTTTCCATATCGTCAAATTGCTCGACCTGCGCGGCAAGAATGCGACGCTGGTGATCCGGCAGACCCATACCCGTCACATCCTGATCAAGACCAACGAGGTGGTCAGCGACCAAGATGCCAAGAATCGCCTGAGCCAACTCAAAGAACGCATCGACAACGGCCAGGACTTCGCCGAACTCGCCAAGCTACATTCGGACGACCTGAGCGCCGCCAAAGGGGGTGACCTGGGCTGGCTCAACCCGGGCGATACCGTGCCGCAATTCGAGCGGGTCATGGATGGCCTGAAAATCGGCGAGGTCTCCGAGCCGGTACAGTCGCCCTTCGGCTGGCACCTGATCCAGGTACTCGAGCGCCGCGACCAGGACGTGACCCAGGAGCGCAAGCGCCTGGATGCCCGCCGGATCATCCGCGAGCGCAAAAGCGACGAGGCCTTCGAGAGCTGGGTACGGCAACTGCGCGACACGGCCTATGTGGAATACCGGAACGAGGACTAGGCGGTGAACGCACGGGGGGGCATCGCGCCCCTCGTCCTGACCGCCGGCGAACCGGCCGGCATCGGGCCCGATCTCTGCCTCCGGCTCGCGCAGCAGCCACCGGCCGGCATCCCCATCGTGTTGCTCGCAAACCGCGATCTGCTTGAGCGCCGTGCCGTCCAGCTCGGCCTGCCCTACGCCCTGCCCGACTATGCGCCGGGCAGCGCCGCACCGATCAGCCTGCTCTCGCTGCCCTTGGCCGAACCGGCCCAAGCCGGCCGGCTGGATGCGGCCAATGCCGCTTATGTGCTGGCCTGCCTGCGCCGCGCGGTCGAGGGCTGCCTTCACGGCGAGTTCTCCGGCCTGGTCACCGGCCCGGTGCATAAAGGTGTCATCAACGATGCCGGCATCGCCTTCACCGGCCACACCGAATTCCTCGCCGAACTGACCGATACGCCACGCGTGGTGATGATGCTGACCGGCGGCGGCATGCGCGTGGCCTTGGTCACCACCCACCTGCCCCTGCATGAGGTCGCCGCTGCGATCACGCCCGAGGCACTCTGCGAAACCTTGCTGATCCTGCATCGCTCGCTCATGCGCGATTTCGGCATCGCCGAGCCGCGCATCCTGGTCGCCGGGCTCAATCCCCATGCCGGCGAAGGCGGCCACCTGGGCCGGGAAGAAATCGAAGTCATCGAACCGGTGCTGCATGAACTGCGCACGGCCGGCATGCGGCTCGACGGTCCCTTGCCGGCCGACACCCTGTTCCAGCGCAAATACCTGGAAAACTGCGACGCCGTGCTCGCGATGTATCACGACCAGGGCCTGCCGGTGCTCAAGCATGCGAGCTTCGGCGAGGGCATCAACGTCACCCTGGGCCTGCCGATCGTTCGCACCTCGGTCGATCACGGCACTGCGCTCGAGCTGGCCGGCAGCGGCCGAATCAACGACGGCAGCCTGCGTGCCGCCATAGCCCTGGCCTGGCAGATGGCGCAAAGGCGGTCCCGGGCGTGAGCACCGACAAGAACACCGGCCATCGCCACAAGAAGAGCCTCGGCCAGCACTTCTTGCACGACCCCAACATCCTCAACAAGATCGTCGCCGCCATCGCGCCGCAGGCGGACGACCTGATGGTCGAGATCGGCCCCGGCCTCGGCGCCCTGACCCGCCCCTTGCTCCAGCATCTCAAGCACCTGCACGTCGTCGAATTCGACCGCGACCTGGTGCCACGCCTGCGCGCCGAATTTCCGCCGGAGCGGCTGACCGTGCACGAACGCGACGCGCTGAAGTTCGATTTCGGCTGCCTGGGCGCGAACCTGCGCGTGGTCGGCAACCTGCCGTACAACATCTCCAGCCCGCTCTTATTCCATCTGGCCGATTATGCTGACCAGATAAAGGACATGCACTTCATGTTGCAGAAAGAGGTGGTCGATCGCATGGCCGCCGAGCCCGACAGCGCCGACTACGGCCGGCTGTCGGTCATGCTGCAAGCCCGCTTTCGCGTGGCCAAGCTGTTCAACGTGCCGCCCGGCGCGTTCAACCCACCGCCCAAGGTGGACTCCGCCGTCGTGCGCCTGGCGCCGCTGCCCGCCGCGGCCATCGCCTACCGCGATGCCCGCGCCTTTGCCGAGGTCGTCGCCCGCGCTTTCGGCCAACGGCGCAAGACCTTGCGCAACACCCTGAAAGGCCTGGTCGACCCGTCCGCGATGGCGGCCCTCGGCATCGATCCCGGCCGCCGCGGCGAGACCTTGTCGGTCGCGGAATTCGCCCGGCTGAGCGAGCAGGCCGGGCATCAGGTTTCCGGCAACGCGGCCGATAACCAGTCCTAGCGAACCGTCGAACCCACGACCATGAGCCAGACCGAAGAATTCCTCGACATCGACATAGCCCAAATCCGGGTCGGCCTCTATATCACGCTCGACCTGCATTGGATGGACCACCCCTTCGTCACCAACACCTTCAAGATCAAGGACGAAGACCAGATCAAGACCATCCGCCGCCTGGGCTTGAAAAAGATCCGCTATTGCCCGAGCAAGAGCAGCGGCAAACCGCTCGACCCGCCCAAACAGGCCTCGACCTCGACCCCGGTCCAAATCAGCCCGGAAGAACAGGCTGCCATGCAGGCCAAGAAGACCCGGGTCGAGCGCCTGAGCCAACACCGGCAATCGGTGATGAAGTGCGAGAAGCAACTGTTGGAGGCGACGCGCGCCCTCAAGGCCGTCAACCACAACTTGTTTTCGCGGCCGCAGGAGAGCGTCAAGGCGGCGCAAGGGTTGGTCGACAAGATGATCGACTCGCTGCTGACCGACAAAGACATCGCGATCCACGCGATGAACGACAAGGTGGCCGGCGAGGACGTGTATCACCACTCGCTCAACGTCTCCATCCTGGCGATGATCCTGGCCAAGGAACTCGGGTTACCCAAAGAGGACATCAGCCTGGTCGGGCTCGGTGCGGTTTTTCACGATATCGGCAAGACCCAGATTCCCGATCGCATCCTGCGCAAGACCGAACCGTTGACCAAGCCGGAGCAAAACTTCCTGGCCCAGCACCCGATCTACGGCGAGGAGATCGGCCGCTCGCTCAAGCTGCCGCTGGCGGTGCAGGAGATCATCCTGCACCATCACGAGCACATGGACGGTACCGGCTACCCCAATGGCCTGCGCGAAGCGGGTATCCCGCAGCTGACCCGCATCGTCGCCATCGTCAACACCTTCGACAACCTGTGCAACCACGTCAACATCGCCAAATCGCTGACGCCCTATGAGGCGATCTCGACGATGTTCGCCAAGCAGCGGGCCCTATTCGACCCCGCCGCGCTCGCACTGTTCATCCGCAGCATGGGCGTCTACCCGCCGGGCACCATCGTCAAG
>JAJZTV010000009.1:3984-21826 GCA_021847385.1 Pseudomonadota bacterium
CGATCTCTGGGGCATCGTGGTTTCGATGAACGTAAAAAAGCCTTTGAAACCGAATGTGCTGGTCTACGATCCCGAGGTGCCGAAGCAAGAGGCCATCATCATCGACCTCGACGAACAACCGGACATCGCCATCAGCAAAACCTTCCGCCCGGCACAATTGCCGCGCGACGTGTTCGACTACCTCAGCCCGCGCACCCGCATCACCTATTATTTCGACGACGCGCCGGATAGCCAGCACAAGGCGTGACCGCGCCTGCCTTGCCGCCACCCTACTTAGGTAGTCCCCCCCTCCTCCCGGAGAAAGACGGTATGCTACCGTTCGATTGACCTGTTGGGTCACGCAACCCAATGAACGAACTCATGAACGATCCGGAAGAATTCATCACCATCGATGTCGACCAGCTGCGAGTCGGTCTCTATATCAGCCTCGACCTGGGGTGGATGGAACACCCTTTCCTGAGCAACAGCTTCAAGATTTCGGCGACCGGCCAGATCAACACCATCAAACGGCTCGGCCTGAAGCAGGTGCGCTACCATCCGGCCAAAAGCAGCAATCAACCGTTGCCCAAGGCGACGGCTGCCAGCGCGGCCGAAGCTGCGCCCACGGCCGAAGCGGAACCGGAGATCAGCCAAGAAGAACAGGCCGCCATGGCGGCGAAGAAGGCCCGCATCGAACATTTGAAGCGGCACCGCCAATCGGTAATCAAATGCGAGAAGGCACTGCTCGAAGCCGTCGGCACCATCAAGAACATCAACAAGAACCTGTTCGCCCGGCCCAAGGAATGCGTTGAGGCCGCGGTCGGTTTGGTCGGCCAAATGGTCAGCTCCCTGCTGACCGATAAGGACGTCGCCATCCATGTCATGAACGACAAACTGGCCGGCGAAGATGTCTATCTACACCCGCTGAATGTCTCCATCCTGGCCATGATTCTCGCCAAGGAGATGGGCCTGTCCCGGGAAGAAGTGCATTTGGCCGGCCTGGGCGCGATCTTTCACGACATCGGCAAGACCAAGATACCCGACATCATCCTGCGCAAGACCGAAGCGCTGACCAAGCCCGAGCAGAATTTCCTCATGCAACACCCCGTCTATGGCGAGGAAATCGGACAGCAACTCGAACTTGCGGCACCGGTACTGGACATCATCCGCCATCATCACGAACAGATGGATGGCAATGGCTACCCGGACAAACTCAAGGAACCGAAGCTTTCGAAGTTGACCCGTATCGTGGCGATCGTCAACGCCTTCGACAATCTGTGCAACCACGTCAATCCATTGAAATCGGTCACCCCCCACGAGGCGATCTCCTACATGTTCGCCAAACAGAAAAACCAACTCGACCAGGAAGCGATGAATGTCTTCATTCGCAGCATGGGCGTTTATCCTCCAGGGACCGTGGTCCGGCTGTCGAACGAAATGTGGGGCAGCGTTGCGGCGGTCAACGTGAAACGTCCGCTGCGGCCGACTGTGATTGTCTACGACGCCTCGGTACCCAAGGAAGAGCCCATCATCATCGACCTTGAGGACGAACCCGATCTCAGCATCAGCAAAACCTTTCGCCCCGCCCAGTTGCCGCGCGAGGTATTCGATTACCTGAGCCCGCGCACCCGCATCACCTATTATTTCGACGAGGCTGCCGACGGGCTGAACAACTGACGACAATCGCCATGCAGAAGGAGCAACCCGACCCGATCGCACGCGCCATGGCCGATACCGCCATGGAGCTGTTGATCGCGGTCGATCCGGCAACGCACACCATCGTCGCAGCCAACTCCCGCGCCTGCCAGGCTTTGGGCTATACCGCCGAGACCCTCCAAGGCATCCCCATCGAAGCGATTGCAGACCAACTGGCCGACCAGATCTACTGGAACGAAGTGAGCCTTGGCAGTTTTTTCCCGCAGCAGCGCGTGGAGACCGAATATCGTTGCCAAGGCGGGCAGACCCTCGCCGTGGAAAAGTCCACGCGCCGGGTCGATATCGACGGTAAAAATTACATCATCATCTCGGCGTACGACATCAGCGACCGCAAAGCGGTGGAGGACACGGCCGACCAACTCGCCTCGCAATTGCGCGCTGCCTTCGAGTCGGTAGCGGAAGGTATCCTGATTACCCGCCTGGATGGCAGCATCCTCAACATGAACCATCGCTTCACCCGCATGTGGGACATGCCGGACTCACTGCTATTGGAGCGAAGCGACGCCGCCATCCTGTCCTATATCCAGGGGCAATTGACCGACCCGACCGGATATCGAATCCAACTGGTCGAGCTCTATGCCGACCCCGATCTCAGCCTCAGCAATGTCTTGGAACTGCGCGACGGCCGCGTATTCAAGTATCAATCCAGCCCGCAGCTCCTACGCGGCCAGGCCATCGGCCGCGTGTTCAGCTTCGACGACATCAGCAACACCGTCCGCTTCGAACAAGAGCTGATTGCCGCACGCGACCAGGCGTTGAAGGCCAATCGCGCCAAAAGCAGCTTTCTCGCCATGATGAGCCACGAAATCCGCACCCCGATGAATGGGGTCATCGGCATGACCAAGCTGGCGCTGGACACTCCACTCAACGCAGAACAGCGCGAATACATCGAAATCGCGAACAGTTCGGCCGAGACCCTATTGGTCATCATCAACGACATCCTCGATTTCTCGAAGATCGAGGCCGGACAACTGAACATCGAGCACATCTCGTTCAATTTGCGCGCCATGGTAGGCGAGATCATGAGAACGTTGGCCTTCCGTGCCGAACAGAAAGGCCTGGAGCTTATCCTCGACATCTCGCCGGCCGTACCGGACAAGCTGATTGGCGACCCTACCCGGCTGCGCCAGATATTGCTCAACCTGTTAGGCAATGCCCTTAAATTCACCGAAACGGGCGAGATCGTTCTGAAAGTCGATCTGCTTAAACGGGTTGGCGTCGGCGCTGAAATCTATTTCCTGGTGCGCGACACCGGCATCGGCATCGCGCCCGACAAGATCGATACGATCTTCGATTCGTTCAGCCAGGCCGATGTCTCGACGACTCGGAAATATGGCGGCACCGGCCTGGGCTTGAGCATCTGTCGACGCCTAGTCGAAATGATGCAAGGGAACATCTGGGTCGACAGCCAGCTTGGGCAGGGCAGCCGATTCCAATTCACGATCCGATTCGATGCCGACAACGGCTGGTCGAACGATCCGCCCCCTGTGCTGGCCGGATCCTCAGCCTTGATCGTCGATGACAACGCCAGCGCCGGCCACGCGCTCGCCGGCCTGCTCAAGTCCTGGGGGATGCAAACCCGAGTATTGACCGATCCGAGTGAAGCCCAGACCGAAATCCGACGCGGCCAAGCGGCGGGGCAGCCCTATCGGTTCTTATTGATCGACGCAGCCATCGGGCACACCGACAGCTTTTCTCTTGCCATAAAATTGAGGGCGCTGAGCAGCGCCCAACCGGTGATGATGTTGCCGGTCACCCAGCTCGAGGCCAATATCGAGCGTTGCCGGACCCACAGCATTGCCAGCCATTCGACCAAACCCATCCTCGCTGCCGACTTGCAAGCCGTCTTGCTTGAGGCCCAAGGGCCGGTGATACAAAGCCTGGCAGGGCTGCCGAACGGCACGACAGCGAACAATACAGCTCAGTCCTTGCATATCCTGTTGGCCGATGACGATGCCATCAATCAGAAATTGGCCGCCACTTTGCTCGAGAAGGTCGGGCACACGATCACCTTGGCCGACGACGGTCAAAAGACGGTCCAGGCTTGGCAAGACGGCCGATACGATCTGATTTTGATGGATATGCAGATGCCGGGGATGGATGGCATTCAAGCCACGCGGCGGATCAGGGAACTCGAACGGCAACGGGGTGGCCACATCCCGATCATCGCGCTCACCGCCAATACCGCGCCGGATGAACGCGAACGCTGCCTACAAGCCGGCATGGACGGCCATCTAGCCAAGCCCATTCGCCAGGATGCCCTGTATGCGGCGATTCACGCCGCCTGCCCGGGCAAGCGCTAGCCGCCGCGCGTGCCCTTCTGGATGAACTCGATCTTGTAGCCATCGGGGTCTTCGACGAAGGCGATCACCGTGCTGCCGTGCTTCATCGGCCCAGCCGGGCGCACGACCTTGCCGCCCCTGTTGCTCACTTCAGCGCAGGCCTGGTCGGCATCGTCCACTTCGATGGCGATATGACCGAAGGCGTTACCCAATTCGTACTTTTCCACGCCCCAGTTATAGGTGAGTTCCAATACGGTATGGTCGTCCTCGCCACCATAACCGACGAAGGCCAGGGTGAATTTTCCGTCCGGGTAATCCTTGCGGCGCAGCAGCTTCATGCCCAGCACCTCGGTGTAGAAAGCGATCGACTTGGCCAAATCGCCGACCCGCAACATGGTATGCAGCATGCGCATGGTTGTCTCCCTATATGGGCCTGTTGAATAGCCCCTAAAATTGAAAATACAATGCGGCGTTTTGCCTAAGTTTGGCCTTCGGTGCCTCGAACCCCGGATACAAGGCCTCGACCTCGCGCCAAAACCGGCTGGAATGATTGGGCACCCGCATATGTGCCAGTTCGTGGCAGATCACATAATCGATCTCGGCCTCGCTGGCCTTGAGCAGACGCCAATTCAAACTCAATACGCCGGTAGGCGACAGGCTGCCCCAACGGCTGGTCGCGTTGGTCAGGCGAAAACGCGGCATCGGGTAACCGATACGAGCGACGTGCATAAACAAGCGCTCGCGCAAAAACCGGGCAGCCTCGCTGCGATACCACTCGGTCACCAGGACGGCTGCACTGCCTTCGTCGCCACCGACCAGGATGCAGCCGGCCAGCGGAAACACCAAGGGCAAGGCCGCCGGTTCGATGCTCAAGCGGCGCAGGCTGCCGAGATAAGGCAGCTCGATACCGTCTCGCCAGAGAAAGGTCTGCTGATTCGCACGCTCCAGGCGTTGCTTGATCCAGTCGGCATGTTGGTTCAGGAAGGCCTCGATATGGCGCCAAGCCATGCGCAGCGGCGCATTGACCGTGACCTCGCCGGCCTCGCTCACCTTGAGCATCAAGGTACGGCGAGCGGAACTGCGCTTCAGGGTATAGACCAACTGGCGCTCGCCCAACAACAGCTCGCATTGCTCGGTCTCGCGCAGGATCGGTCTAGCGCGCATCCGGCAATTGCTTCATTTGCGCCTCGATCCAAGCCTCGGTCTCGGCCAGCACCTCGGCCGGCTTGCGTCCCGTAGTCGCGATCGGTGGGCCGATGCGCACGGTGATCGTGCCCGGATACTTGATGAAGGCATGCTTGGGCCACAACTCGCCGGCGTTGTGCGCGACCGGCACCGCCGGCACACCGGCTTTGGCCGCCAGCCAGGCGCCACCAATCTGGTAACGGCCACGCTCGCCCGGCGGCATGCGCGTGCCCTCGGGGAAGATCAGCACCCAGAAGCCCTGGCGCAAACGCTGCCGGCCGCGTTCCTCGATCTGTTTCAGGGCCTCGCGCCCGGCTGCGCGGTCGATCGCGATCGGGCTGAACAGCGCGAGGCCCCAGCCGAAGAATGGGATGAACAACAGCTCGCGCTTCAATACGAAAGACAAGGGCGGGAAGATCTGCTGGAAGGCGATGGTCTCCCAAGCCGATTGGTGCTTGGCCAAGACTACCGACGGCACCGTGGGCAGGTGTTCCAGGCCCTCGATGCGATAGCGTATGCCCAGGAGCACGCGGGCCAGCCAGATGACGAAGCGCCCCCAAACGGTAATCAGCCGATAACGCGGCAAGCGTGGGATCGGTGCTGCCAGCAAGATCAGAAAACTGAACACGACGGTGGTGACCGCTTGGATCGCGGCGAACAGGGCACAACGCAGAAAGATCATAGCTCGGCGATCAGCGCACGTGCGGCAGCGGCAAGGTTGTCGAAGACGCGCACACTCGCCGGCAAATCGCCGTTGCTGGACGTTTTTGCGCCCTTACCGGTGCGCACCAGAATGGGCCTGGCCCCGGCCTCGATCGCGGCTTCGATGTCGCGCGGCGAATCGCCGATGGCGGGCACGTTGCTCAAATCCATGTGGTAACGCGCGGCGATCTCTTCGAATAGCCCGGCCTTGGGTTTACGGCATGCGCAACGGGAATCGGCCGGATGCGGACAGAAAAAAATCGCCTCGATGCGGCCGCCCGCCTGCGCCACCATTTTATGCATCTTCGCGTGGATTGCGTTCAAGGTCGCCATCTCGAACAGGCCGCGGCCGATGCCGGACTGGTTGGAGGCCACCACCACCCGATAGCCGGCCTGGTTGAGCGCGGCGATCGCCTCGAGACTACCGGGAATGGGTTTCCATTCATCGGGGCTCTTGATGAATTGCTCGGAGTCGAAATTGATGACCCCGTCACGATCCAGGATGACAAGTTTCATGGCCGATAGATATTGAGCAGCGTATGTGGCCTATTTTGGCCGCGGAACGGCACGGGCTCAAGCGGGAAATGCAGCCGGCGTCCCATTGACCTGATTTCGCCCGTCCACCTTCGCGGTATTCAGCGCCGCATCGGCCCGGCGTAGCAGCATGCCGAGCGATTCACCCGGCCGCAGTTCGGCGGCGCCGATGCTGATCGTAAACCTTAGGGTGGCATCCGCCAGCTCGATCGGTGTCTGCTCCACGGCTTGGCGCAAGTCTTCCGCGCGCCGGATGGCCTCGGCCAGAACAAGCCGGGGCAACACCGCGACCAACTCTTCGCCGCCGAAGCGGGCAATCCATTCGCCCTCTTGCAACCAGCCCTGGCAGCCCCTGGCCAGGGCGCGCAACACCTCGTCGCTGCGCACATGGCCATAGCGGTCGTTGATCTGCCGGAAATGATCGATATCCAACAACAGCAACGACAGCTTTTGGCCGCGCCGCTGCGCTGCTGCCAATTCGCGTTCGGCCCGTTCGAAGAATTGGCGGCGATTGGCAATGCCGGTCAACTCGTCGAGCGAGGCCATGTCGCGCAACCGTGCCTCCAGGGCCTGACGGGTGCTGATCTCATGCTGCAAATGCGTATTGGCCTCGCGCAAGGTCAAGGTCGCGATGTATTGCTCGCGCAACTGCCAATTCACGCGATAGACCGTGATGCCGCCGAGCAGATTGGTCACCACCAATAGCAGCAGGTAATTCATCGCGAAATTCCACTCCATCGGATAGCGCATGACCACCTGCCACAAGAAGCCCGCCGTGCCGAGCAGCCCCATTGCAATGGACAAGCTGAAACGGTTGGGAATGAACACGTAGATGCCCAGCAGCATGGCCATCATGCTCATGCCGAGCCAGCCGGGCGTCAGGCCGCGATAGGGCGCGATCAAGACGAAGGCGCACAGTGCCGTGAAGACGACCACGGTCGGGATGGCCCCGTTGACCAGCCACACGGCGAAACGCTTGGCATAAAAGGCCGCCGCCAGGCCGAACAGACTGATGCCGAGCCGGGTAAAAAAGACGGCCGCATACTGCTGACTCGTCCCCATATTGAGGAAATCGGTCAGCGTGAAGGCAAAGAAGACCAGGGCAGCCACCGCCATCGCGACGCGCGTGGCGCGCGCCCATGCCGCCCCGATGGCCATGCGGAAATCGGCCTCGGTCGCCGGGTCGGCAAACTCCGCAGTCCAGCGCGATATCCGGTAGTCCCGTTCGGCTGGCATGGCTTAGCCCGGCCGCTTAACGACTCGACAATTGGCCGATATCGGCCACGCTATTCATGGTCGCGGCCAAACCCGTCAGCAAGGCCAGGCGATTGTTCCGTACCAGCGGCTCGTCCACCATCACCATCACCTCGTCGAAGAAGCGGTCCACCGCCGCGCGCAGGCCGGCCAAGGCCTTGAGCGCGGCCGCATAGTCGAGGTTGGCCAGCGCCGCTTGCACTTGCGGCCGCACCGCGAGCAGTTGCTCATACAGCGCGCGCTCGGCGCCTTCCTGCAACAGTGTCGCTTCTACCGCATCGGCCACGGCATCCGTTTTCTTCAGGATGTTCTGGATCCGCTTGTTGGCGGCGGCCAGAGCCTCCGCTTCGGGCAGCGCGCGGAACTCGCGCACCGCGACCAGTCGCGCCGGCACATGGTCGATACGACGGGGCTGTTGAACAACCACCGCCTCCACCTCATCGACTGCCGCCCCCTCGCGCAACATGCCGCGCAGGCGCTCCAGCATGAACTGGAACACGTCGAGCGCGACGCTGTCGGCTACCTGGCCCGGCGCGAAACCGGTACGGGCCAGTTCCAGCAATTCCATCAGGTCGAGCGGCAGAGCGCGCTCCATCAGGATGCGCAGCACGCCGAGCGCGGCGCGGCGCAAGGCGAAGGGGTCCTTGTCGCCGGTCGGCGTCAAGCCGATGCCGAAGATGCCGACCAGGGTATCGAGCCGATCCGCCAGCGCCACGCTGAGCGCGACGTTGCCTTCCGGCAGCGCATCGCCGGCGAATCTCGGCTGGTAATGGCTCTCGATCGCTTCGGCCACTTCCGCCGCTTCAGCGTCATGCGCGGCATAGTAGCGGCCCATGATGCCCTGCAGTTCCGGGAACTCGCCGACCATGTCGGTCAACAGGTCGGCCTTGGCCAACAGCGCCGCACGCTCGGCCAGCGCCTCGTCGGCCCGGAGCAGGCGGGCGATGCCGCCGGCCAGCTTGACCAGGCGCTTGACCCGCTCGCCCTGGCTGCCCAGCTTGTTGTGGTAAACCACGTTGTCCAGACGCGGCACCCGCGCTGCCAGTTTCTGCTTGCGGTCCTGGTCGAAGAAGAACTTGGCGTCGGCCAGGCGCGGGCGCACCACGCGCTCGTTGCCGCCGATCACCTTCGACGCATCGGCCGGCGAGATGTTGGACACGATCAGAAACCGGTTGGTCAGCTTGCCGGCCGCGTCCAAGAGCGGGAAATACTTCTGGTTCGCCTTCATGGTCAGGATCAGGCATTCCTGCGGCACCGCGAGGAAGTCTTGCTCGAAGCGGCCGACCAGCACATTGGGCCGCTCGACCAGGGCGGTCACCTCGTCGAGCAGGGCCTCGTCCTCGATGGCTTTGACGCCGCCGCCCAGCTTGGCCGTGGCCTCGGCGATCTGGCGGACAATCTCCGCCCGGCGCTCAGCGAAACTTGCGATCACCGCGCCCTCGGCTTGCATCTGCGCGGCATAGCTGTCGGCATCGTTCAGGCTGACCGGGCTGGCGCTGGCCTCGAAGCGATGGCCCTGGGTCGTACGCCCGGCTTCGAGGCCGAGCACCGATACCGGCACCACCTCGCTGCCATGCAAGGCGACCAGGCCGTGCACGGGGCGGACGAAGTTGACCGTGTCCCAACCATCGGCCAGTTGGTAGGTCATCACCTTCGGGATCGGCAGCTTGGCGATCGCCTCGTCCAGCGCCTTTTGCAAACCGGCAAGCAAGGGCGCCCCCTGCACCATGCTGTCGAAGAACAAGGCCTCGGCCTTGCCGTCGGGCGCGCGCTTGAGTTGCGGCACCACGGCGGCATCCAGCCCCAGCGCGCCCAGCTTCTTCAACAAGGCCGGCGTGGCCTGGCCATCGGCGCCGAGGCCGACGCTGACCGGCATCAGCTTGTGCGATACCGGCTTGTCGGCGGCCTGCGCCAAGACCTGCGTGACATGCACCGCCAAACGGCGTGGCGAGGCGTAGGGTGTGACCGCGCTGTCGGCGCCCGCCAGGCCTTGCCCCTTGAGCGACTCGAACATGGTGGCGGCGAAGGCCTCGCCCAGCTTTTTCAGCGCCTTCGGCGGCAGTTCTTCGACAAAGAGTTCGACGAGCAGGTTGTTCGTACTCATGCCTGCACCGCCTTTTCTTCCAACTTCGCCAACACCTCGTCGGCCCAAATCTTCGGTGCCATCGGGAAGCCGAGCCGGACGCGCGAATCCAGGTAGCTCTGCGCCACGCTGCGCGCCAGGTTGCGGATACGGCCGATGTAGGCGGCGCGTTCGGTGACCGAGATCGCACCGCGGGCATCGAGCAGGTTGAAGGTGTGCGCGGTCTTCAGCACTTGTTCATAAGCCGGCAGCGCCAGCTGCTGCTCCATCAAATGCTTGGCCTGGCGCTCGTAGGCGTTGAAGGCGCCGAGCAGGAACTCGACGTCGCTGTGCTCGAAGTTGTAGGTCGACTGCTCGACCTCGTTCTGGTGGTAGACGTCGCGATAGGTCAGGCCCTCGGTCCACTGCAGGTCGAACACGTTCTCGACGCCCTGCAGGTACATGGCCAGGCGCTCCAGGCCGTAGGTGATCTCACCGGTAATCGGCTTGCAGTCGATGCCGCCGACCTGCTGGAAGTAGGTGAACTGGGTCACCTCCATGCCGTTGAGCCAGACCTCCCAGCCCAGGCCCCAGGCACCCAGGGTCGGGTTCTCCCAGTCGTCCTCGACGAAGCGGATGTCGTTGGTCTTGAGGTCGAAGCCGAGCGCCTCGAGCGAACCGAGATACAACTCCAGGATATTTTCCGGCGCCGGCTTCAGCACCACCTGGAACTGGTAGTAGTGCTGCAAGCGGTTGGGGTTGTCGCCGTAGCGGCCGTCCTTGGGCCGGCGGCTGGGTTGCACGTAGGCGGCCTTCCACGGCTCGGGCCCGATCGCGCGGAGGAAGGTCGCGGTATGGCTGGTGCCGGCACCGACCTCCATGTCATAGGGTTGCAGCAGGGCGCAGCCCTTGTCGCCCCAATAGGCCTGCAACTTGAGGATGATGTCTTGGAAGAAAAGCATGAAACTTCGTTCGCAGGTTGTCGAACCGGCGATTTTACAGGATTCCCACGCCGAAACCGGGGGAATCTCCCGCCGCCGCAGAACCCGCTCAGGCCTTCGGGATGATCAGGCTTGCGCTCAGGCCGCCGCCCTCGCGTTCGGCCAGCTCGATGCGCCAACCGTGGGCATCGGCCAATTGCTTGGCGATGGCCAGGCCGAGGCCGCTGCCGCCGCTGCCCTTCGAACGCGAATGTTCCAGGCGGTAAAACGGCCGGAACACCGCCTCGCGTTCGGCCGCCGGGATGCCCGGACCGCGGTCGAGCACCTGCACGATCGCCTCGCGCTCGCCGCATGCCAATACCAGCTCGACCGGACCGCCCTCGCCGTAACGCAAGGCGTTTTCCACCAGATTGCCGACGATGCGGCGCACGGCCAACTCACCGGCCTCGACCACACAGGCGTCGGCCGCTGAATGATGCACCCGTCCCGGCTCGCTGGCGGCTTGAGCCAAATCGGCCAGCAGCCCGGCCAAATCCAGCGCTTTCGGAGCCTCCATCTGTAGCGCGCGGGCGAAGGCCAGCATTGCGCCGATCAAGCGATCGATCTCGGCCAGGTCGCCCTCCATGCGCCGGACCTGCTTGGCATCCGCTCCTTCCAGCATCGACAAGGCCAGGTGCAAACGCGTCAAGGGCGTACGCAAGTCGTGCGAAATACCGGCCAGCAGGGTGGTCCGGTTCTCCAACAAGGCTTGCACCTCGGCCGCCATCCGATTGAAGGTGCGGGTCAACTGCTGCCATTCTTCCGCGCCGGTTTCCGGCAACAAGGCCGGGAGCCGTCCCTGGCCGACCTCGGCGGCCGAGGCGGCCAAGCGTGAGAGGCGCACGGCGGTGCGGCGCACCATCAGCAGCGCCATCAACGCGGTCAACAAAGCCCCGATGAGCAAGAGGCCGGCCGCGATCATCGGCGCCCGCAGCTGATAGCGGTCTTTCAGAAAACCGATACGCAAGAGATTGCCGGCCAAGCGCACCTCTACCCACGACCAAGCAGGGTCGGGGCCCTGCTTGAGTTGGATGGTTTGACCCGTGCGCCGGGACAAGATCGGCTCCAAGCGATCACCGAAAAAGCTCCGCACTTCCAACTCGGCCAAGGGTTCGCGCACCGCGCCTAACTCCAACTCATGGTGCAAGGCCAGCTCTACCTCATAATCGTCCCGCGTTTCTGGCGGCAATTCCACCCAGGTCTGCGCGGCCAGCACGATGCGCGCGGCCAGTTCTTCGGCCGAGCGCTGGGCCAACGGCTCGATCACCGCAAACCAGACCGCCACTAAGGCCGCCAATTGGAAAACGGAAAAGCCTGCCAGCAGGGCGGCAGCGGTACGGCCGAACAAGGTGCGGGGCATCAGTTTGGCCACGGCCGCCGCGATGCGGCTTAACGCCGGCTTTGCCGGCATCAGCCCTCGTCGAGGTGTCCAGGTCAAAGCTTGCCCTTTGGCGAAAATAGATAGCCCTGGCCCCATACCGTGCGGATATAGGCCGGGTTTGCCGGATCCGCCTCGATCTTCTTGCGCAGGCGGGTCACGCGCACGTCGATGGAGCGGTCGAAGGCGTCGCGCTCGAACCCCTTCAGCCACTCCACGATCTGGTCGCGCGACAAGGGACGATTCGGGTGTTCGACGAAGACCTTGAGCAAGGCAAACTCAGCCTGGGTCAGCACCACCTCCACACCTTCCCGGCTCAGGCTCTGGGCCAACAGGTCGAGTGTGAAAGGGCCGAAGCTCGCCAAGCCCTCTTGCCGCGCTGCCTGATTGCCCTGCCCCTCCCCGCGCCGCATGACGGCGCGGATGCGCGCCAGCAATTCGCGCGGATTGAACGGCTTGGCCAGATAGTCGTCGGCCCCTACTTCCAGGCCGACGATGCGGTCCACATCCTCGCCACGCGCCGACAACATGATGACCGGCAGGCCATGTGCGGCCTTGAGCCGGCGGGTCAGGGTCAGACCGTCTTCGCCCGGCAGCATCAGGTCCATCACCACCAAATCGGGTACGGCCTCCCGCAGCCGCGCATCCAGCTCGGCCCCGTCCGCCGCCATGCTTACGGCATAGCCTTGCTGTGCCAGATACTCCGCCAGCAGTTCGCGAATGCCTGCATCGTCGTCCACCACCAGGATATGTGTCTTATCCGCCAATTGCTCTCTCCGTACTCGCCTGGCTCCATCGTCGGCGCCACGGTCCGATTTTTCCAGCCCGCGCAACAGATTGTTACAAATTTCCGGCGGCAGGAAACCAACTCGCACAGCCCAAGGGACTAGACTGTGCACCATACGGATTGGAGTGGGAATATGAACAAAATTTTGGCCTGGGTGTTGTTATCCATCGGCCCCTTGCTGGCTGCTGGCGCATGGGCCGATATGCCCGAGCCGTTCTTGCTGGCGCAGCTGACGCCAGAGGAACGCCACCGGCTGCATGAACGCTGGGAGAACGCCAGCCCCGAACAGCGGGCCGCGGTGCGCAAGGAACTGCGCGAGCGCTGGAACGAAGCGCCGCCCGAACAGCGCGAGCAGCAGCGCCTGATCCTGATGGAACGCCTGAGCCGCACGCCTTTGCGCGACCGGGATAATCCACGCGAGCTGTGGCAAGAATCCCAGCCGAATCGCCTGCAGCGGGATGGCTTCGGCGCCGGCTTCGAACAGCGCCACATTGAAAACGACGGCCCCGAGCGCCCACTTCGCCCGCGCCGCTGATTCTCTAGGAAAGGAGACTCGACATGAACCGAACCCTCATCGCCTGCACGATCGCCGGCAGCCTGTTTGCCGCCACGCAAGCGGCACAAGCCTCGAATCGCTACGCGGACTACGCCCATGTCATTGCCAGCGAGCCGGTCTATGAATATGTCGGCAATCCCCAGCGCGAATGCTGGAACGAACAAGTCGGCCAGGAAACCGTGCGCGACCGCTCCTATGCCGGCGCGATCATCGGCGGCATCGCCGGTGGCATCCTGGGCAATCAAGTCGGCAAGGGCAGCGGCAGGAGCATTGCCACCGCGGTCGGCGCGGCTACCGGCGCCATCGTCGGCGACGGTATCGACAACGATGGCCCGATACGCCATACCAGCCGCCCGGTTTATGCCGAGCGCTGCCGCACTGTCGAGCGTTCAAGCCGAAGGCTGACCGGCTATGACGTGACCTATCGCTACCACGGCCGCGACTACACCACCTTCATGCGCTATCCCCCCAGCGACCGGGTCAGGGTCAGCGTCAACGTCGAACCGGATTACGACGACTGAGCGCCGCCGATCTAGCGCGTAGCCCCTGGTATGCCGGGGGCTTCGCTGCTACAGTGCCCCCATTCGAGAAAGAACGATTGTGGGCGTGTTGCAAAAACTTGGACTGGCGTTTTTCCTGTTGGCCTTGGCCCTGACGGCCGAGGCCTCGCAAGACAAAGACTTCATCGCGGCGCGCGATGCCTACGCCAAAGGGCGCATCGACCAATTCGAGCGCTTGGCCGACAAGTTCCCCAAGGACCATCTGCTCGCGCCCTATCTGCGCTATTGGCGGCTCAAAAGCAACAACCCGTCGGTCGAGTCGATGCAGGCCTTCATCGGCCAAAACGCCGATACGCCGTTGTCCGATCGCATGCGCCAGGATTTGGTCCGCAAACTGGCCGACAGCGGCGATTGGGCGAGCGTCCTCAGCCAGGCCGGCAAGCTGGTCAGGACCGACGCGGAAACCCAATGCGTCACGCTACGCGCCCGGCTGCAACTGAACGAGCCGGCGGCCCAGAAAGATGGCGCCGCCTTCTACCGCAACGCGCGCGACTTGCCGAGCGCCTGTAACGCCTTATTCGATGCCTTGTTCGAGCGCGGCGCCCTGACCGACGAAGACCGCTATGACCGCATCCGCCATGCGCTGGAAGCCAACAACCTGCGGCTGGCGCGCGAGATCGATACCCGGCTGCCCGAAGACCAGCGCATGCAGGGCGACGCCCTGACGCGCGCGCAGAAATCGCCGGCCGCCTTGGTCAAAGGCGGCTCGGACCGCCGCGCCCAACGCGAGGCGGCGCTCTATGCCCTGGCTCAAATCGCCAAGCAGGACACTGCGGCGGCCGCACGATTATGGGAGGCGGAACAGGCCGCCTATACGGAAAACGAACGTGGCTACGGCTGGGGCGTGATCGCGATGGCGGCGGCCCGGCAGCATGAAGCGCGCGCCCTGGAATGGTACGCCCGCGCGGGCGAGCCGATCAGCGAGGCGCAGCGCACATGGAAGGTGCGCGCGGCCTTGTGGAAGGGCAACTGGCTCGAGGTGCTGTACGGCATCAACGGCCTGCCCGAAGCCACGCAGAACGAAACCACTTGGCGCTACTGGAAGGCACGCGCCTTGCAGGCACTCAAATCCACCGCCTCCGCCAACGCGATCTTCGCCCGGCTGTCGAACGAATATCACTACTACGGCCTGCTCGCGGCGGAAGAGCTACCTACCCGGCTGGAATCGCGGCCACCCGACCATGCCCTGACCTCGGACGAATTGGCCGAGGCCGAGGCGCGTACCGGCCTGAAGCGTGCGCTGCTCTTGCGCAAGCTCGACCTCAAGGCCGAAGCGGTCGCGGAGTGGGACTGGTCCTTGCGCGGTTTGAGCGATGCCCAAATCCTGGCCGCGGCCGAACTCGCCCGGCGAGAGAAATGGTATGACCGCGCCATCCTCACCGCCGAGAAGACGCGCGACACCCACAATTTCGACCTGCGCTACATGACGCCCTACCGCGATATCGCCGAGGCCTATGCCAAGCGCAACGATCTCGATCCGGCCTGGGTCTACGGCCTGATGCGCCAAGAGTCGCGTTTCATGGACTACGCCCGCTCCGGCGTCGGCGCCATCGGCCTGATGCAAATCATGCCGGCCACCGCCCGCTGGATCGCCGGCCAGCTCGGACTGAGCAAGGCCAAGGCCGCCAGCCAGATCAAGGAACCGGAAGAGAACATCCGTTACGGCACCTACTACCTCAAGCACATCCACAGTTCGCTCGGCCGATCCGACGTGCTCGCCACCGCCGGCTATAACGCCGGGCCTGGCCGCGCCCGCAAGTGGCAGGGCGAAAAGCCGCTCGAAGCCGCGATCTACATCGACAACATCCCGATCTTGGAAACGCGCGACTACGTGCGCAAGGTGATGGCCAACGCGCTGTTCTATAGCCAGCGCTTCGGCGACGCCAACGGCAGCCTGAAGGCACGGCTGGGCGTGATCCCGGCCCGGACGAAAGGCGCCAATGGCGATGAGACGGGGCCGGACCCGGATTAAGCCGGACTGCGGCCAACCCAGCCTTGTCTACGCCCCCACTTTTCCAGTTCCACCGCGACAAATACCACGCTCGACAGCACCAGACAGAAGCCTAGCTCGGCCGCATTCAACGGCGCTGTCTTGAAGATGGGGTTGAGCGCCGGCACGTAGAGCACGGCCATCTGTAGCGCGAAAGTGATCGACACCGCGAGCAGCAACGGCCGGTTGGAAAACAGCCCTTGCCGGAACAGCGACTCGCGTTCGGAGCGGATGGCCAGGACATTGCCCATCTGCGACAAGGTCAGCACGGTAAAGACCATGCTCTGCCAATGCGCGCTGCCGTGCGCTATCGCCCAGGCCTGGGTGAAGATCGACGCGCCGCCCATGAGCAGACCGACCCAGATCACATGCAGCCACATGCCGTGGGCGAAGATACTCTCCTTCGGCGGGCGCGGCGGCCGCTGCATGATGCCCTTTTCCGCCGGCTCGGCCGCGAGCGCGAGTCCGGGCAGGCCATCGGTCACCAAATTGACCCACAGGATATGGATCGGTAACAAGGGGATCGGCAAGCCGAGAAAGGGTGCGAGAAACAAGGTCCAAATCTCGCCCGAATTGCTGGTCATGCTGTACTTCACGAACTTGCGGATGTTGTCGTAGATGCGCCGACCCTGGCGCACCGCCGCGACGATGGTGGCGAAGTTGTCGTCGAGCAAGACCAGGCTGGCGGCCTCGCGCGCAACGTCGGTGCCGATCTTGCCCATCGCCACGCCGATATCGGCCGCTTTCAGCGCCGGCGCATCGTTGACCCCATCGCCGGTCATGGCCACGAACTCGCCACGTTTTTGCAGGGCCTCGACGATGCGGATCTTCTGTGCGGGATCGACCCGGGCATAGACCCGGATGGTCGCCACACGGCGATCGAATTCGGCTTGCGCGCATTGGGCCAACTCCGGACCGGTCATGACCTCGCCGCCCGCTTCGAGGATACCCAACTCATGCGCGATGGCCCGTGCGGTCATCGGGTGGTCGCCGGTGATCATCACCGGCGTGATGCCGGCGGCACGGCATTCCAACACGGCTTGCCGCGCCTCGGGCCGCGGCGGGTCATGCAGGCCGGCCAGGCCGATGAATTCCAGTTCACGCTCCAGTTCCGCCGCTTCGGCCGAGCTCGGCAGGGCGGCCAGTCGCCGACGGGCGAAGGCCATCACCCTAAGGCCCGCCGCCGCCATCTCTTCGAGCACGGTCCCGACATCGGCCGGCAACTCGCGACACCGCGGCAACACGGTCTCCGGCGCGCCCTTCACATAAAGCCAATAGCCATCCTCGGCGCGATGCACGGTGCTCATGCACTTGCGTTCGGCATCGAATGGCATTTCGGCCACGCGCGGAAAATCCCGGCTCAATTCATATTTGTCCTGGCCTTGCGCTAAGGCCGCTCGATACAGGGCCACCTCGGTCGGGTCGCCCTGAACGCCGCCCTGCGCATCGAGACTGCAATCGTTGTTGAGCGCCAGAATGCGATAGAACGCCGCCGCATCGGCCGTCGGCCGCCAGGCGCGGGCCAGCTGCATCTTGTTCTGGGTCAGCGTGCCGGTCTTGTCGGAACAGATATAGGTGACCGAACCCAGGGTCTCCACCGCCGGCAGCCGGCGGATCAAGGTTTGTTGCTTGACCATGCGCCGGGCCCCCAGCGCGAGCGAGATGGTGACCACGGCCGGCAAGGCCTCGGGGATCGCCGCGACGGCCAGACTCACGGCGGTGAGGAACATCAGGGTCACGTCGCCGCCGCGGGCAACGCCGACGGCGAACAGAATCGCGCACAGGCCGAGCACCGCCCAGGCCAGCCTGCGGCCGAAATCGGCCAAACGTTTTTGCAGCGGGGTCAGCGGTTCGTCGCCGCCGAGCAAGCTGGCGAT
>JAJZTV010000185.1 GCA_021847385.1 Pseudomonadota bacterium
GCGGTATCGGGGTGCGCGGCGGCCCGGGCGAAAAGCAGATCGAACTGGATCGGCGCATGCTGGCCAACCGCATCCGCACCATCGAGGCCAAGTTGGAAAAGCTCGGCAAGAGCCGCGCTATCCAACGCCGGGCACGCAGCCGGGGTGGGGTGCTTTCGGTCTCCCTGGTCGGTTATACCAATGCCGGCAAGTCGACTTTGTTCAACCGGCTGACCCATGCCGGGGCCTATGCCGCGGATCAGTTGTTCGCCACATTGGATACCACTTCACGCAAGCTTTGGCTGCCGGAGGCCGGTTCGGTCGTGTTGTCGGATACCGTCGGCTTCATTACCCAACTGCCGCATGGCTTGGTGGCGGCCTTCCATGCCACCCTGGAAGAAACCGCGCAGGCCGATCTGCTCTTGCATGTGGTCGATTCGGCCAGCCCAAATCGCGATCGCCAGATCGAGGAGGTGAACAAGGTGCTGGAAGAGATCGGCGCCCAGGCCGTGCCGCAAATTCTGGTCTACAACAAGATCGATCTGACCGGTGCCGCGCCGGATGTGGTGCGGGACGAGTATGGTAAGATTGGCGCGCTCCGTCTGAGTGCCCGGACGGGTGAGGGCGTCGAGCTGCTAAAGCAGGCGCTGACCGAATTCGCGCAGGTACAGCATCCCAAATTGCAAACGCAAACGGAAACCGTGACCGATGGCATGGAATGACCCCCAATGGGGAAAAGACGATAAATCCCGGGGTAGCCGGGGCGATTCTGGCCCGCCCGACCTGGACGAGCTGTGGCGTAACTTCAACCAGCGCCTGAATGGCCTGTTCAAGCGACGTGGCGGTCCTGGCGGAGGCGGCTCCGGCAGGGGGATGCCCAGTTTCGAGCTGCCTGGCTTTGGCTTGATCATCGCGATCATCGTCGTGCTTTGGCTTTCCAGTGGATTTTATATCGTCGATGCCGGCCAACGTGGCGTGGTGCTGCGTTTCGGCAAGTACATCGAGACCACGATGCCCGGCCCACGTTGGCATTTGCCGTTCCCGATGGAAGAGGTCGAGAAGGTCAACGTCGATCAAGTGCGCACCGTCGAGGTCGGTTACCGCAACAACGTCAAATCCAAGGTTCAGTCGGAATCGCTGATGCTGACCGACGACGAGAACATCATCGACCTTCAATTTTCCGTGCAATACACAATCAAGGACCCCGAAGACTATTTGTTCATGAACCGTGGCCCGGATGAGGCGGTGATGCAGGCGGCCGAGACGGCGATGCGCGAGATCGTCGGCAAGAACAAGATGGACTTCGTGCTCTACGAGGGCCGGGCCGAAATCGCGGCCCGCGCGACCAAGCTGATGCAGGACATCCTCGATCGTTATAAGACCGGTATCAACGTGAGCAAGTTGAACATGCAGAATGCCCAGCCGCCCGAGCAGGTGCAGGCCGCCTTCGACGATGCGGTCAAGGCCGGCCAGGATCGCGAGCGCTTGAAGAACGAGGGCCAGGCCTATGCCAACGACGTGATTCCGAAGGCACGCGGTGTCGCCGCTCGTTTGCTCGAAGAGGCCGACGGCTACAAGCAGCGCGTCGTGGCCAATGCTCAGGGTGAGGCCGCTCGCTTTAGCCAGGTCCTGACCGAATACAGCAAGGCGCCGCAGGTCACGCGTGAGCGTTTGTATCAGGATGCGATGCAGCAGATCATGTCGAGCACGACCAAGGTGCTGGTGGACGACAAGAGCGGCGGCAACTTGCTCTATCTGCCGTTGGATAAGTTGATGCAAATGACGACGCCGGGCGCAGCGTCCTTGCCGGAGGCTGCCGCGCCCGCGCCGGCAGCGCCGGCCGCCGCGCCGCAGGAAAACCTGTTCCGCTCGCGCGATGCCTTCCGCAGCCGTGACCGGGAGGATCGGCCATGAAACTCGCCAACCTTTTCATTGTCGTCGTCGCCGGTTTGCTGCTGCTGTCCGCGTCGATCTATACCGTGGACCAGCGCCAGGCGGCGATGGTGTTCCAGTTGGGCGAGATCGTCGGTATCAAGAAGGACCCCGGCCTCTATCTCAAGCTGCCGCTGGTGCAAAACATCCGCTATTTCGACACCCGTATCTTGACCTTGGATGCGGTCGATCCCGAGCGTTTCATCACCTCCGAGAAGAAGAACGTCCTGGTCGATTACTTCGTGAAGTGGCGCATCCAGGATGTGAACAAATTCTACGTCAGCTTCGCCGGCGACGAGCGGCGCGGGGTCAATCGCCTGGCCCAGACGGTGAACGACGGCATGCGCGCCGAGTTCGGCAAGCGCACGGTGCATGATGTGGTCTCCGGCGAACGCGACGACATCATGGAAGTGCTGCGCAAATCGGCCGACCAGGATGCCCGCCGTTATGGTGTGCAGGTCATGGATGTGCGGATCAAGCGGGTCGACCTGCCCAACGAGGTGAGCGAGTCGGTCTATCGCCGGATGGAGGCCGAGCGCAAGCGGGTAGCGAACGAGCTGCGTTCCACCGGTTCGGCCGAGGCTGAGAAGATTCGAGCCGATGCCGACCGGCAGCGTGAGGTGATCATCGCCGAGGCCTACCGTGATGCCCAGAAGACCAAGGGTGAGGGCGATGCCAAGGCGGCTGCCATTTATGGTGCAGCCTATGGCAAGAACCCCGAGTTCTATGCCTTCTACCGCAGCATGGAATCCTACAAGGCCAGCTTCAAGGGCAAGCAGGACGTGATGGTGCTGCAACCCAATTCCGATTTCTTCCGATACATGAAGTCGCCGCGCGGCAACGGTAAGAAATGACCATCGGTGAGCAGGTGCGAAATCCCGTGAATCTTGGCGATATCCTCGTACCTGCGCTCGCGCTGATGCTGGTGATCGAGGGCCTGTTGCCCTTTCTTTCGCCGGCTACTTGGCGCGAGGCCTTCACCCGTATGACTCAACTCAATGATGGCCAGATCCGGTTCATGGGCCTGATTTCCATGCTGGCCGGCCTTCTGCTTTTGTTCCTGTTCCGATGAAAAACGCTTGGCTCCTGCCCGAATACGTCGAAGATGTGTTGCCGCCCTATGCCTTGGCGATGGAGGGGCTGCGCCGTCGTCTGCTCGACCTCTTCGCCAGCTATGGCTATGAATTGGTGCAGCCGCCGCTGATCGAGTATCTCGACTCGTTGTTGACCGGTGCCGCGCAAGACCTCGATCTGAAGACCTTCAAGGTGTTGGACAGCCTGTCCGGCAAGTTGCTCGGCGTGCGTGCCGATATCACACCGCAGGCCGCCCGCATCGATGCCCATCTGCTCAATCGCCAGGGCGTGACCCGGCTGTGCTATGCCGGGCAGGTGTTGCATACCCGGCCTTCGGCGATGCTCAATTCGCGTGAGCCGTTCCAGCTCGGCGCCGAGCTGTTCGGCCACGCCGGCATCGAGGCCGACCGCGAGAGCCTGCAATTGCTGACCGCCGCGCTTAAGGCGGCGGGTCTGGGCACAGCCCGAATCAGTTTGGGCCATGTCGGCCTGTTTCGGGCGCTGACTCAGGCCGCCGGCGTCAACGGCGACCTGGAGGTGGAGTTGTTCACGGCCCTCCAAAGCAAGGATGCGCCGCAGATTGCGGCGCTGACTGCCCAGCTCGATGCCGAGTTGGCCGCCGCCTTCCGCCACTTGCCTGAACTCTATGGCGGGGCCACCACGATCGAGGCCGCTCGGCGCGCCTTGCCGTGTCTGCCTGGCGTGACTGCCGCGCTGGATGATCTGGCCGCCTTGCTGTCCAGTGAGGACGGCATTGCCTTGTCGGTCGACCTGGCCGACCTGCGCGGATACGGGTATCACAACGGTGTGGTGTTCGCCGCCTATGTTGGCGGCCATGCCCATGCCATTGCCCAGGGTGGCCGCTACGACGGTGCCGGCGCGATCTTCGGCCGCAGCCGGCCGGCCACCGGTTTCAGCCTCGACTTGCGGCATATCGTGGAAAGCCTGCCTGAACCGCGTGCCAGCCTGGGTGTCTTGGCGCCTTATGGCCATGACGCCGGCCTGCAATCGGCCATCGCCGAGCTGCGCGCGGCCGGCGAGCGGGTGGTGGTCGAATTGCCGGGCCAGGAGGCGCATCGGGCCGAGGCTGGGTGCGACCGGCAGTTGGTGCAGCAAAGCAGTGCCTGGAAAATCATTCCCTTGTAACAACCTTATTGAAAAGCGGATAGCGACATGAAGAACGTAGTGG
>JAJZTV010000186.1 GCA_021847385.1 Pseudomonadota bacterium
ATAGCGGTTGAGGGTCAAAAAAATCCCCATGAACATGGCGAGCGACAGCAATACTGGCATCATGTGGAACAGACCGAAGCCCAAGAACGGCAAGACCGCCTCGGTGCTGATGTCGCCGATGGCGGCACGGCCGAAGATGCGCGCGACCAGGGTCACGACCACGATGGCAGCCAGCCCGGCCAGGGCATAGCTGGCGGTGACGAGCATTTCGCGGATCGTGGCGCGATCGTGGATGCGCATTTTTGACTTAGTCTGGTTGTTTGAAAATAATGCGGCTCGGCGGTGAACCCGCTGTTTCACCGAAACTTATTGGATCTTGCGCGTGGAGAATGTCATGGAATTTAGCATAAAAGTCGGCGGTCCCGAGAAACAGAAGACCGCCTGTGCGGTGGTCGGTGTGTTCGATGCGCGCAAGTTGAGCGATGCGGCCAAGGCGATCGACCAGGCGTCCGGCGGCCATCTCGCCAGCGTGCTGAAACACGGCGATCTCGACGGCAAGCTGGGCGCCACCTTGCTGCTGCACAAGGTGCCGAACGTGGCCTGCGAGCGCGTGTTGCTGGTCGGCCTGGGCAAGGCGGCCGAGTTCCACGACAAGCAGTACCGCGACGCCGTGCGTGCCGCGGTCAAGGCCCTGAACGAGACCGGCGCGGCCGAGGCCGTGCTCTATCTCACCGAATTGCCGGTCAAGCGCCACGACGCCGCCTGGAAGGTGGAACAGGCCGCCGTCGTCGCGCGCGATGCGCTGTACCGCTTCGACCAGCTCAAGAGCAAGCAGGATGCGGCGCGGCCGTTGAAGCGCCTGGGCTTCAACCTGGCCGGTCGCGGCGACGTGAGGGCGGGCGAGCAGGGCTTGAGCCGCGGCAAGGCCGTCGCCGACGCGATGCAACTGGCCAAGGATCTGGGCAATATGCCGGGCAATCTGTGCACGCCGAGCCACCTGGCCGAGCGGGCGCGCAAGCTGGGCAAGAGCCACGGCCTGGCGGTGGAGGTGCTGGAACAGGCCGCCATCGAGAAACTGGGCATGGGCTCCTTCCTGTCGGTGGCCAAGGGCAGCCGCCAGCCGCCCAAGTTCATCATCGTCCAGCACAAGGGCGGCAACAAGAAGGACAAGCCAGTGGTGCTGGTCGGCAAGGGCATCACCTTCGACGCCGGCGGCATTTCCTTGAAGCCGGCCGGCGAGATGGACGAGATGAAATACGACATGAGTGGCGCCGCCTCGGTGCTGGCCACCATGCAGGCGGTGGCCGAGCTCAAGCTGCCGCTCAATGTCGTCGCGCTGATCCCGACCTGCGAGAACCTGCCCGACGGCGCGGCCAACAAGCCGGGTGACATCGTCACCTCAATGTCCGGTCAGACCATCGAGGTGCTCAACACCGACGCCGAGGGCCGCTTGATCCTGTGCGATGCGCTGACCTATGCCGAACGGTTCGAGCCGGCGGCGGTGGTCGACGTCGCCACCCTGACCGGCGCCTGCGTCATCGCCCTGGGCCATGTCGCCACCGGCCTGCTGGCCAACAACGACGCCCTGGCGCACGAATTGGCGCGCGCCGGCGAGGCGGCCTACGACCGGGTCTGGCAGATGCCGCTGTGGGACGATTATCAGGAACAGTTGAAGAGCAACTTCGCCGACATGGCCAACATCGGCGGCCGGCCGGCCGGCACCATCACCGCGGCGGCCTTCCTGTCACGCTTCGCCGAGAAATATCACTGGGCCCACCTGGACATCGCCGGCACCGCCTGGCGTTCGGGCAAGGACAAGGGCAGCACCGGCCGACCGGTGCCCTTGCTGGTGCATTTCCTGCTGGGCCGCGCGGGAGGCTGAGGGTAGGGTGCCCCCGCTGTGCGAGGATAAACGCTACGCGCACCTTTTGTTGGTGCGTGGAACGCACCCTACGCTTGCTAGCTATCAGCGCGGCGGCGGTTCCAGCACCGTCGGTTCCGCCGTCGGCAGCAAGCCCGGATAGTCGCGCGAGGTGTGCAGGCCGCGGCTTTCGTGGCGCTTGGTCGCGCAGCGCACGATCAGGTCGGCGGTCAGTACCAGGTTGCGCAGTTCGATCAGGTCATTGCTGACCCGGAAGTTCGAGTAGTACTCGTCGATCTCTTCGCGCAGCAGTTGGATGCGGTGCGCGGCCCGTTCCAGCCGGCGGTTGGTGCGCACGATGCCGACATAGTCCCACATGAAGCGGCGCAACTCGTGCCAGTTGTGGGCGATGACGATTTCTTCGTCGGCGTCGGTGACCCGGCTCTCGTCCCATGGCGGCAGGTCCACCGCCGGTGCCGGCGCGCTGTCGGCGATGTGTCTCGCTGCGGCCTGGCCGTAGACCACGCACTCCAACAGCGAATTGCTCGCCAGCCGATTGGCGCCGTGCAGGCCGGTGCAACTGGTCTCGCCGATCGCATACAGGTTGGCCAGGTCGGTGTGGCCGTGCGGGTCCACCATGACGCCGCCGCAGGCATAGTGCGCGGCCGGCGCGACCGGGATCCATTCGCGCGTGATGTCGATGCCGAGTTCCTTGCAGCGCTCATAGATGGTCGGGAAATGCTCGATGATGAACTTGGCCGGTTGGTGGGTGATGTCGAGATAGACGCAATCCAGGCCGCGTTTTTTCATCTCCGAGTCGATCGCCCGCGCCACGATGTCGCGTGGCGCCAGCTCGGCCCGTTCGTCGTATTCCGGCATGAACCGGCTGCCGTCGGGCAGCCGCAGCATCGCCCCCTCGCCGCGCATCGCCTCGGTGATCAGGAACGATTTGGCGTGCGGATGGTAGAGGCAGGTCGGGTGGAACTGGATGAACTCCAGATTGGCCACGCGGCAGCCGGCGCGCCAAGCCATCGCGACACCGTCGCCGGTGGCGGTGTCCGGGTTCGAGGTATAGAGAAAGACCTTGCCCGTGCCGCCGGTGGCCAACACCGTATGGCCGGCGGCGAAGGTTTCCACCCGGCCCGAATCCGTGTTCAGCACATAGGCACCGTAGATTCGATCGTTGGCCAGGCCGAATTTGTGGCCGGTGATCAGGTCAATCGCGATGTGGTGGGTCAGCAGGCTGATGTTCGCCGCCGCGCGCAGCTTGCCGCGCAGGGTTTCCTGGACCGCCTTGCCGGTGGCATCGGCCGCATGCAGGATGCGGCGGTGGCTGTGGCCGCCCTCGCGGGTCAGATGGAAATTGCCGCGGTCGCGGTCGAAGGCGACGCCGGCCTCGATCAGCCAGCGGGCGGCGGCGGGGCCATGGGCGACGACATTGCGCACGACCTTCTCGTCGCACAAGCCGGCACCGGCGATGAGCGTGTCCTGAACGTGCGCTTCCAGCGTGTCGTCGGCGCCGAGCACGGCAGCGACGCCGCCTTGGGCCCAATAGCTCGCGCTGTCTTCATAGCCTTTCTTGGCCAGAATGCCGATGCGTAGCCGGCTCGGCAAGCTCAGGGCCAGGCTGGCGGCAGCCAGGCCGGCGCCGATGATGAGGACGTCGTAACGTTGCATGAGGAACTCTGTAGTGGCTGGGAACTAACGGCAGGTTCGCCCGGTCATTTGCAGCGAAGCCCTATCCCGGCCGGTTATACTAGCCCGCGATGAAATTGGGAAGCCAGTCGGGGGCGGGAGGCCCGGTGGATAGATGAGTGATCGGGAAATCGACCGTCAATTGGTCGAACGCGTGCAGCAAGGCGACAAGCGGGCCTTCGACCTGTTGGTCGAGAAGTATTGGCGCAAGCTGACCCGCCTGTTGTCGCGCATGGTGCGCGATTCGGGCGAGGTCGAGGACATTGCCCAGGAGACCTTTATCAAGGCCTATCGGGCGCTGCCGCAGTTTCGTGGCGATGCGGCCTTCTATACCTGGCTGTATCGGATCGGCGTCAACACCGCGAAGAACTATCTGGCGGCCAAGAGTAAGGCCATGCCCACGGTCAGCGAGCAGGCTGCGCCGGACGAAGAGGGCACGGAAGACCGCTGGGCGGTGCAAGACATCGCGACGCCCGAGTCGGAACTGCTGTCCAAGCAGGTGGCCATGGCCGTGAACGAGGCGGTGGAGGCCTTGCCCGAAGAGTTGCGCACGGCGATCACGCTGCGCGAAATGGAAGGACTGAGCTACGAGGAAATCGCT
>JAJZTV010000187.1 GCA_021847385.1 Pseudomonadota bacterium
GTTGACCACGCGCGAGTGATAGAACTCGGCCTCGTGCAGCACCGGCTCGTAGACGATGACCTCGATGCCCTTGGCCTTGATCCGCTTCATGATGCCCTGGATGCTGGAGGCGCGGAAGTTGTCCGAACCGGCCTTCATGATCAGGCGGTAGACGCCGACGATCTTGGGGTTGCGCCGGATGATCTCATCCGCGATGAAGTCCTTGCGCGTGGTGTTGGCCTCGACGATGGCGTGGATCAGGTTCTGCGGCACGTCGCGGTAGTTGGCCAGCAGTTGCTTGGTGTCCTTGGGCAGACAATAGCCGCCGTAGCCGAAGGACGGGTTGTTGTAATGGCTGCCGATGCGCGGATCGAGGCAGACGCCGTCGATGATCTGCCGGGTGTCCAGGCCGTGGGTCGCGGCATAGGTGTCCAGTTCGTTGAAGAATGCCACGCGCATGGCGAGATAGGTATTGGCGAATAGTTTGATCGCCTCGGCCTCGGTGCTGTCGGTGAACAGCACGGCGACCTCCTGCTTCAGCGCGCCGTGCTTGAGCAGCGCGGCGAAGGCCTCGGCCCGCTTGGAACGCTCGCCGACGATGATGCGCGACGGATAGAGGTTGTCGTGCAGGGCGCGGCCCTCGCGCAGGAACTCGGGCGAGAACAGGATGTTGTCGCAGTTGAACTGCTGCTTGACCTTGGCCGTGTAGCCCACCGGCACGGTGGACTTGATCACCATCGTCGCCTTCGGGTTGATCGCCAGCACGTCCTTGATCACCGCCTCGACCGAACCGGTGTTGAAGTAGTTGGTCTCGGGGTCGTAGTCGGTCGGCGTGGCGATGACGACAAACTCGGCGCCCTCGTAGGCCTCGTGCTTGTCCAGCGTGGCGCGGAAGTTCAAGGGCTGGCGCTTGAGATAGTCCTCGATCTCGACGTCGACGATGGGCGATTGCTTGCGGTTCAGCATCGCCACCTTCTCGGGCACGATGTCGAGCGCGACCACCTCGTTGTGCTGCGCGAGCAGGATGGCGTTGGACAGACCGACGTAACCGGTGCCGGCGATGGCGATCTTCATTTAAACCCTCACTCCAGAAATCTCGTCGGCAATGGCATTCAATACCGCAACCGGGTCGGCGGCCTGGGTGATCGGCCGACCGATCACCAGATAGTCGGCGCCGGCCTCGATGGCCTTGGCCGGGGTCATGATCCGGCTCTGGTCGTCGCTGCTGCTGCCAGCAGGGCGGATGCCCGGCGTCACCAGCATGAAATCCTGGCCCAACTCATAGCGCAGCATCGTCGCCTCTTGCGCCGAACAGACCACGCCGTCCAGACCGGCCTCTTTGGTCAACTGCGCCAGGCGGCTGACCTGGTCGCGCGGCGAGGCCTGGATGCCGATGCCATGCAGCTGCTCGGCATCCATGCTGGTGAGCACGGTCACCGCGATCAGTTTGGGCCGTTTGCTCAGGCCTTCCAGCGCTTCGCGCGCGGCGGCCATCATCTTCAGCCCGCCCGAGGCATGGACGTTGGTCAGCCACACGCCCAAGGAGGCCGCCGTCTTGCAGGCCTGGGCCACGGTGTTGGGGATGTCGTGGAATTTCAGGTCGAGGAAGACGTCGAAGCCGCGGCCGACCAGTTGTTCGACCAGGCGCGGGCCCTCGGCGACGAACAGCTCCTTGCCGACCTTGAGCTTGCACAGGCCGGGCTCGACCCGGGAAGCGAACGCCAATGCCGGCTCGGCCGAGGCGTAATCCAGCGCGACGATGACGCGCGGTTCAGTGCTCATGTTCGATCCTCTCCGGCGGGATGCTGTCCCAGGCCGCGCAGGCCGGGCACTGCCAGAAGAACTGGCGCGCCTTGAAGCCGCAACGGCCGCATTGATAGTGCATGGTGCGACCGACCTGGCGATGCACCAGGTCCTGCGCCAAGCGCGTTTCCAGGTCGCCCGGCTCGCTCTCGGCGCTGCGCGCTTGCAGGTAGTCGTCCAGTACGCGCAGGCTGGGCATGCGCTTTAAGGCCTCGGCCGCGACGGCCCGCGCCTCGTTCCAGCCGCGGCTCTCGACCAGGATGCCGAACACGATATGGAACAGGTCGGCGCTCGGATGCCGTTCTAAATAGGCCTGAAGCAAATTCAAGCCGTCGTCGGCTCGGCCGCTGCGCTTATAGGCCTGAAACAGGCGCGAGGCCACCACGGGTAGATAGGCTGGGTTCTGCGACTCGACCTGGCGCCAGGCCTCGATCGCCGCCATATCGGCGCCGGCCGCCGCTTCCAGATCGCCCAACTGCATCGATGCACGCACCGATTTGCGGTATTTGGCCAGGGCCGCCTGCAAATGATCGCGCGCGGCGGCGACATCCTGGCGCAGGCCGGCATTCAAGGCCAGCTCGCAGTAGTAATGCGCGGTCTCCGCGTTCTGCGCGGGCAGCCCCGTGCGCTCCAGCTCCTCGGCCATCGCGATGGCCTGCTCCCACTCTTTCTCCAGGACGTAGATCTCAAGCAGATTGCGCTTCGCATCGAGCCCATGCGCTCCCGCCTGCAAGCGCTTGAAGATGTCCTCGGCGCGATCGAGCAGGCCGGCCTTCATATAATCCAGACCCAGCTCGTACAGCGCACGCAGGTTCTGCTCCTGATTCAGATCGGCCCGGTCGACCAGGTTCTGGTGCATGCGGATGGCGCGGTCGATCTCGCCCCGTTTGCGGAACAGGGCACCCAGGGCATAGTGCAATTCAAGGGTATCGGCATTGACCTTGGCCACCTCGACGAAGGCCTCGATGGCGCGGTCGGGCTGCTCGTTGAGCAGGTAGTTGAGACCTTGGAAGTAAGAGGCCGGCACCGCGCGCGACTCGCGCAGCAGATGGCGGATGTCGACCCGGGCCGCTGCCCAACCCAATGCGAAAAACAGCGGCAAAACCAAGAGGTGCCAGGCCTCGAGCTCCATCTTTTTGATATTCCTTATTTATCCGTAGACTGCTGTGCCTTGCGTAGCGCCGCCAACTCCCTGCCTTGGCGCCAACGTTGGCCCACGCCGATCAGCAGGCCGAGCAACAGGCCGCCCGCAAAAAACACGAACAGCACCAAAACCAGCGGCGCGCGCCACCCTGTACCGAGAAAGTAGCGCAAGACCACCGTCTCGCTGTTCATCGCCGCAAAGCTCAGAAGCAGCAGAAACAAGATGATCTTTAGGGCCAGATTGAGGTAGCGCATGCGTCACATTGTAGCGGTTTGCCATGGACAAAAAAAAGCGGCGTCGCATGAACGACGCCGCTTTCCGGTTTTACCGACACCTCAGGGTTGCTTGTAATCGACCCGGTCGCGCAATTCCTTGCCGGCCTTGAAATGGGGCACATACTTACCTGCCACTTGCACCTTTTCGCCGGTCTTGGGATTGCGGCCGAGACGCGGCGGCCGGTAGTTCAAGCTGAAGCTACCGAAACCGCGAATCTCGATGCGCTCGCCGGCCACCAGGCAGTCGACCATCGCATCGATAATCGCCTTGACCGCCAGCTCGGCGTCCGTCGCCACCAGATGGGGATGACGATCCGCCAGCCGGGAGATCAACTCCGACTTGGTCATGACAGCACCCTGAATCAAGACTCGCTGTTCTTGTTGTCGAGCTTAGCCTTCAGCAGGGCACCCAGGTTGGTGGTGCCGGTGCTGGCCGCTTGCTCGCTCGCCATGCGCGATAGCGCATCGGCTTGATCGGCAGCGTCCTTGGCCTTGATCGAGAGGTTGATCTGACGGTTCTTGCGATCGACGTTGATGATCATCACTTCGACCGAATCGCCTTCCTTCATGTGGGTGCGGATGTCCTCGACACGGTCGCGCGACACTTCGGAGGCACGCAGATAGCCTTCGACATCGTCGGCCAGCTGGATCACGGCGCCTTTGGCATCCATGGACTTCACGCTGCCGTTGACGATGCTGCCCTTGTCGTGGGTGGACATGTAGGAGTTGAACGGGTCGCCCTCGAGCTGCTTGACGCCCAGGGAGATGCGCTCCTTCTCGACATCGATGGCCAGCACCACGGCTTCGACTTCCTCGCCCTTCTTGTAGTCGCGCAGGGCCTCTTCGCCGGTCTTGTTCCAGGACAGGTCGGACAGGTGGACCAGGCCGTCGATG
>JAJZTV010000188.1 GCA_021847385.1 Pseudomonadota bacterium
ACGATTTCCTGTTCAATACCCGGCGCGGCTTTTGCGAACATTACGCCAGCGCCTTCGTCGTCCTGATGCGCGCCGCCGGCGTGCCGGCCCGCGTGGTCACCGGCTATCAAGGCGGCGAATACAACGCGGTGGGCAACTACTGGATCGTGCGCAGCCGCGATGCCCACGCCTGGGCCGAGGTCTGGTTGCGCGGCCAGGGCTGGGTGCAGGTCGACCCCACCGCCGCGGTGTCGCCGGCACGGGTGGAACTCGGCATCGACGCCGCGCTGCCGGCGACCGAGCGGCCGGCGCGCTGGTTCGATCCGGCAACCGGCTGGCTGGCGCCGGTTCGCTTGGCCTGGGATGTGGTCAACTACCGCTGGAACCTGTGGGTGCTCGGCTACAACGACGTGCGTCAGCGCGAATTCCTGTCGCGCCTGGCTCCCTGGCTGTCCGACCTCAATGCGATGCTCTGGCTGCTCGGCGCCGGCAGCAGCCTGTTCATCTTCGGCCTGGCCGGTTTCCATTTGCTGCGCCAGACGCGGGTCAAGCAAGACCCGATCAGCCGCCACTATGCCCGCTTCTGCCGCAAACTCGCGCGCCTGGGCATCGAACGGCAGCCAGGTGAAGGGCCCCATGCCTTCGCTCGGCGCGCGCTCGCCCATCCCAAGCTTGCCGGACGGCCTGAACTGCGTCAGGCGATCGAACAGATCACCCGCTTGTATGTCGCCCTGCGCTATGGGCGGGCAGCGAATAGCCACATCGCCGACATGGAACGGGCCATTCGCCGCTTTCGCCCCGGCAACTGACCGGCGCGTTACCATAGCGTCTCTCATCCTCAACACCGACTAAGCGTTCTTATGTCCACCGAGTCGAGCCATCTCCAGGACCTGGCCGAGCAGGCCCCCGTCATCGCCTTCCAATTTCAGCGCTTGGCCGACGGTAGGCGTCGCTTTCTCTACATCAGTCCGGCTATCGCCGAGTTCTTCGGCCTCTCACCGGAAGCGGTCATGGCCGACGCCGAGATTTGGTTCGACACGGTCCACCCGGAAGACCGCCCAGGCCTTGAGGCCTCGATCGGCACATCGGCATGGACCCTGAGCGACTGGCAATGGGAAGGCCGGGCCCGCGACAGCCAGGGGCGGACCAAGTGGTTCCGCGGCCGCAGCCGGCCCAAGCCGGGCGAGGATGGCAGCATCGTTTGGAGCGGTGTGCTGATGGATTTTTCCGAGGCCGGCGCGAGCGGCGTGGAACTCCCTATCCGCCTCTACGCCCGCGCCCTGGAATCGGTGCCCGTCGGCATACTGATCGCCGACGCAAACGCCGCCGACATGCCGTTGATCTACATCAACCCGGCATTCGAACGCATCACCGGCTATACCGCCGACGAAGCGCTGGGCCGCAATTGCCGCTTCCTCCAAGGCCAAGACACCGAGCAGCCTGAACTGGCGAAATTGCGCGAGGAACTCAAGGCCGGGCGCGAGACCCGGGTCACGCTGCGCAATTACCGCAAGGACGGCCAGCCGTTCTGGAACGACCTGCTGCTCGCCCCGGTCCACGACGGCAGCGGACGGCTCACCCATTTCATCGGCGTGGCGCATGACATCACGGCGCAACGCCAAGCGGAAACGGCGTTGATCCTGTCCAAGGAAGAGGCCGAACGGGCCAACCAGGCGAAGAGCGAATTCCTATCCAGCATGAGCCACGAACTGCGCACGCCGCTGAACGCGGTGATCGGTTTTGCGCAATTGCTGGCGCTCGACCCGGACAACCATCCCAAAGACAAGGAACACGCGCAGGAAATCCTCACGGCCGGCAACCATTTGCTCAAGCTCATCAACGAGGTGCTCGACCTGTCGCGCATCGAAGCCGGCCACCTGGAACTCGACCTCCAGCCGGTGCCGATCTTGGAGCTGGCCCAGGAATGCAGCCGACTGATCCAGCCGACCCTTCACGCGCAACAGCTCAGCCTCAGCCTCGATTTCGAGGATAGCCTGGACACGCCGATGCTCGCCGACCGGATGCGGCTGAAACAGGTGCTATTGAACCTGATGTCCAATGCCGCGAAATACAATCGCACCGGCGGCAAGGTCCGGGTCGAGTACCGCCGGGCCGAAGGCGACAAAATGCGGCTGAGCGTCAGCGACACCGGCCATGGCATCGCGCCGGAGCGCATCGACGAGCTGTTCCAGGCCTTCCATCGCCTCGGCCAGGAAAACGGGCCCATACAAGGCACCGGCATCGGCCTCGTCATCAGCAAACGCCTGATCGAATTGATGCAGGGTCGAATCGGGGTCGAAAGCACGCCCGGCCAAGGCAGCCGATTCTGGATCGAGCTACCGGTCGCGTCCGCCCCGTCCGCGCAAGCCGCCGCCGACAGCGCGCCCGAGGCCTCGCTGGGCCGGGCCATGCCGGCGGACGGCAGGACGCACACCGTGCTCTATGTGGAAGACAACCCGGCCAATATGCTCCTGGTCAAACACGTCATGAAGAACCGCCCGGGCATCCGCTTGCTCGGCGCGACCGAACCGGTGCAGGGGCTGGAACTGGCCGAGACCGAACGGCCGGACCTCATCCTGCTCGACATCAACCTGCCGGGCATGAGCGGTTTCGACGTGCTGCAATACCTCAAGAGCCACGCTGCCACGCAGGGCATTCCGGTCATCGCGGTAAGTGCCAACGCCATGGCGCAAGATATCGAACGCGGGCAACGGGCGGGCTTCCTCGACTACCTCACCAAGCCGCTCGACATCTCGAAATTCCTGGCCGCCATCGACAAGACCTTGTCGGGCAAAGGCTGAAGCGCCTCTGAATTAGCGAAACCGACCATGACCCCATTCGCCGAAAAGAAAGTCCTCGAACTGCCCATCGCCGGCATGACCTGCGCGTCGTGCTCCACGCGATTGGAGAACAACTTGAACAAGCTGGACGGCGTGAGCGCGGCGGTCAACCTGGCGACGGAAAAGGCGCGGGTGGAATACGACCCGGCGCAGACCCAGCCTGAGGCCATCGTCGCCCAGGTGGCCAAGACCGGCTTCGCGGTCGCACCGCAAAGCCTCGACCTGCAAATCACCGGCATGACCTGCGCCGCCTGCGCCACGCGGATCGAGACCGTGCTCAACCGGCTGCCCGGGGTCGAGGCGCGGGTGAACCTCGCCACCGAGAAGGCCCGAGTCAACTACACGCCGGGCCTCGCCACGCTCGACGCGCTGATCGGCGCAGTGCAAAAGGCCGGCTACTCGGCCTCCCCGATCACCGAGGCCGCCCGCGCCGAGGAAAAGGCGCGCAAGGCGGCCGAATACCAGCGCGAGGTGATCGCCTTCGCCGTCTCCGCCGCGCTCACCCTGCCCTTGCTGGTGCAGATGGTCACCATGTTCGGCGGCGAACACGGCGACGTGTGGCTGCCCGGCTGGCTGCAATGGCTGCTCGCCACTCCGGTGCAGTTCTGGGCCGGCTGGCGCTTCTACACCGGGGCCTATCACTCGCTGCGCGGCGGCGGCGCCAACATGGACGTGCTGGTCGCGCTCGGCACCAGCGCCGCTTACTTTTACAGCGTCTTCGTCGTGCTATTCCTACCGCACGGCCATCTCTATTTCGAGGCCGGCGCCGCGGTGATCGCCCTGGTCCGCCTGGGCAAATTATTGGAGGCGCGGGCCAAGGCCAAGACCTCCTCGGCCATCGAGCAACTCATCGGCCTGCAACCCAAGACCGCCCGGGTCGAGCGCAACGGCGAAACCATCGAGATCGACATCACGGCATTGAAGGCCGGCGATATCGTGGTGGTGCGCGCCGGCGAGCGCATCCCGGTCGACGGCGTGGTGGTCGAAGGCGCATCGAGCATCGACGAGAGCCTGCTCACCGGCGAGAGCCTGCCCATCGCCAAGACCGGCAACGACAAGGTGTTCAGCGGCACCCAGAACCTGGACGGCATGTTGAAGATTCGCGCCGAAGGCGTCGGCGCGCAGACCCAGCTCATGGAGATCGTGCGCCTGACCGAGGCGGCGCAAGGCTCCAAGGCACCGATCCAGAAACTGGCCGACCGCATCTCCGCCGTGTTCGTGCCGGCGGTGGTCGCGCTCGCCGTGCTCACCTTCGCCGGCTGGTGGCTGTATA
>JAJZTV010000189.1 GCA_021847385.1 Pseudomonadota bacterium
TTTCCACCGGCGACATGCTGCGCGCCCACGTCAAGGCCGGCACCGAGCTGGGCGTGGCGGCCAAGAAGATCATGGACGCGGGCGGCCTGGTGTCCGACGACATCATCATCGGCATGGTGAAAGAGCGGCTGAAGGAAGCCGACTGCAAGGCCGGTTACCTGTTCGACGGCTTCCCGCGCACCATCCCTCAGGCCGAGGCGATGAAGCAGGCCGGCGTGCCGATCGACGCCGTGGTCGAGATCGACGTGCCCGACGAAGAGATCATCAAGCGCATGTCCGGCCGCCGCGTGCACGTGGCCTCCGGCCGCACCTATCACGTGGTGTTCAACCCGCCCAAGGTCGCCGGCAAGGACGACGTGACCGGCGAAGACTTGATCCAGCGTGACGACGACAAGGAAGAGACCGTGAAGAAACGGCTCGATGTCTACCACGCCCAGACCGAGCCGCTGGTGAAGTACTACTCCGATTGGGGTGCCTCCGGTCAGGCCGGTGCGCCCAAGTACATCAAGGTCTCCGGCGTCGGCTCGGTCGACGGCATCACCAGCGCCGTGTTCGCCGGCCTGGATTCCGTGAAGAAATGAGCGAAGCCTCGGCCTTCAGTGACGCCGATTGGAATCTGGTGCAGGCGGCGCTGCGCGAGCGCTATGGTCGCCAGGTGCAGGTGGACGAGGTGGAGACCGAAATCCGCCTCAACCCGGCCGACCGCGAGCTGACCGTGTGCCCCGCGCTGTACTGGAAAGAGGACGGCTGCAATTTCGTCGTGTCCAAGACCGGCGACAACCAGTTCCGCAGCATGTTTTTCTGGTCGGTCAAGGATCGGTTTTCCACCGGCAAAGACGAGTATGACAACCTCGGCGACTGCCTGGTAACCACCTTGAAGATGCAGGAAGAAGCAGGCCACCTGCGCGATGCCGAGGCGGCGGGCGGTTGAGAGATAGCAGAACGCGAACCGTGGGTTCGCGTTTTTTTTGGTCATTGCGAGCTGCGCAGTGACGAAGCAATCCAGAGGTTTCGATGAAATGGGTTATGGATCGCTTCGCGGCGTTTATCCTCGCGTAGTGGGGGCTCGCGATGACGGCGATGGCAGATTTGTTAATAGAGTGATTTGAGGAGATAAAAATGGCGAAGAAAAACGCCTTCTATGCCCAGTCCGGCGGCGTCACCGCGGTGATCAACGCCTCCGCCTGCGGCGTCATCGAGACCGCGCGCAAGCACAAGGACAAGATCGGCAAGGTCTATGCCGGCCGCAACGGCATCATCGGCGCGTTGACCGAAGACCTGATCGACACCGGCAAGGAATCGGCCGCCGCCATCGCCGCGCTGCGTTCCACGCCGTCCGGCGGTTTCGGCTCCTGCCGATTCAAGCTGAAGTCGCTGGAAGCGAACAAGCGCGAATACGAGCGCCTGATCGAGGTGTTCAAGGCCCACAACATCGGCTACTTCTTCTACAACGGCGGCGGCGATTCGGCCGACACCTGCTACAAGGTCTCGCAACTGTCCGAGGCCATGGGCTATCCCATCCAGGCCATCCACGTGCCCAAGACCGTGGACAACGACCTGCCGATCACCGACTGCTGCCCCGGCTTCGGCTCGGTCGCCAAGTACATCGCCGTGTCCGCGCTGGAGGCCTCGTTCGACGTGCGCTCCATGGCCAAGACCTCGACCAAGGTGTTCGTGCTCGAGGTGATGGGCCGGCACGCCGGCTGGATCGCCGCCGCCGGCGGTCTGATTGAGGACCAGGGCATCCCCGTGGTCATCCTGTTCCCGGAGATCGAGTTCGACCAGAAGAAATTCCTGGCCAAGGTCGATGCCAACGTGAAGAAGTTCGGCTACTGCACCGTCGTGGTGTCCGAGGGCTGCCATTACCCCGACGGCCGCTTCCTGGCCGAGCAGGGCACGCGCGATGCCTTCGGTCATGCCCAGTTGGGCGGCGCCGCGCCGGTGGTGGCGAACATGATCAAGGATGCGCTGGGCCACAAGTTCCACTGGGCCGTGGCCGACTACCTGCAACGCGCCGCGCGCCACATCGCGTCCAAGACCGACGTGAAGCAGGCCTACGAGCTGGGCCAGAAGGCGGTCGAGCTGGCGATCAAGGGCCACAACTCGGTGATGCCGACGGTCGACCGTCTGTCCGACTCGCCCTACAAGTACAAGATCGGCATGGCGCCGCTGTCCAAGGTGGCCAACGTCGAGAAATTCATGCCGCGCGACTTCATCACCAAGGACGGCTTCGGCATCACGCCCAAGTGCAAGCGTTATCTGACGCCGCTGATCCAGGGCGAGGACTATCCCAAGTACAAGGATGGCCTGCCGAAGTACGTGACGCTGAAGAACGTCGCGGTGGCCAAGAAACTACCGACGTTCAAGCTTTGAGCCGAATCAAGGGCGCCATGTGCGCCCTTTTTTAATATCGGGGCTAAGTAAGGTGACCTTGGATCGAGCCCGGCAGTTGTTGAAGGTGCAGGCCGACTTCGGCGGGTTCTACAACGCCAACTCGGCCAAGCTGATCTTGTCCGAGGTGCAGAGGGAGCACGGCCAGCAGGCGGTCGACGGACTGATCCGCGAGTTCGGGCTCGATGCGATTTTCGGTTTCGAGCCAGGCACCCGGTTCGAAGGCGGTCTGGCCATCGGCCGGCCCGATTGATTTTGTTTGAACCGGGAGCGATCCCGGCCGCAGTGTTCTGGAGGTTGTAACTTTTATTTTTAGCTAAGGAGGCTAGGCAATGAGTGAAGGTTTGATGTTCGCCCTTGTGGCGTCAGTGATAGCCCTGCTCTATGGGGCGGTATCGATCCGATGGATTCTTGCCCAGCCCACCGGCAATGAACGTATGCGGGAAATCGCGGCCGCAGTGCAGGAGGGGGCCCAGGCCTACCTCAACCGACAATACACCACCATCGGCCTGGTCGGCGCGATTTTGCTGATCGCCATCTTCCTCGCGTTGGGCTGGCAGACCGCCGTCGGCTTCGCCCTCGGTGCCTTCCTGTCCGGCCTGACCGGCTTTATCGGCATGAACGTGTCGGTGCGCGCCAACGTGCGCACCGCCGAGGCGGCCACGGGCGGCCTCAACGCCGCGCTCAACGTCGCCTTCAAGGGCGGCGCCATCACCGGCCTCTTGGTGGTCGGCCTGGGCTTGCTCGGCGTGGCCGGTTACTTCGCCTTCCTCACCCTGTCCATGGGCGCCAGTACTGAACAGGCGACGCACGCCCTGGTCGGCCTGGCCTTCGGCGGCTCGCTGATCTCCATCTTCGCCCGGCTCGGCGGCGGTATCTTCACCAAGGGCGCCGACGTCGGCGCCGACCTGGTCGGCAAGGTCGAGGCCGGCATTCCCGAGGACGACCCGCGCAACCCGGCGGTGATCGCCGACAACGTGGGCGACAACGTCGGCGACTGCGCCGGCATGGCTGCCGACCTGTTCGAGACCTACGCGGTCACCATCATCGCCACCATGCTCTTGGGCGGCCTGATGATCACCGGCTCGCCCGAGGCGGTGATCTATCCGCTGGTGCTGGGCGGCTTCGCCATCATCGCCTCCATCGTCGGCACCTATTTCGTCAAGGCGCGCGAGGGCGGCAAGATCATGAACGCGCTGTATCGTGGCCTGATCGTCTCCGGCGGCCTGGCCGCCGTGGCCTTCTACCCCATCACCACCCGCATGATGGGCGAGGGCGTGGTGATCGACGGCCACTTGGTGAGCTCGATGAACCTGTACCTCGCCACCTTGATCGGCCTGGCGCTGACCGCGGCGATGGTCTGGATCACCGAGTACTACACCGCCACCGAGTTCAGCCCGGTGCGTCACATCGCGCAGGCCTCCACCACCGGCCACGGCACCAATGTCATCGCTGGCCTGGGTGTGTCGATGAAGTCCACCGCCGCGCCGGTCATTGCCGTCTGCGCGGCGATCTGGGGCGCCTATGACCTGGCCGGTCTGTACGGCATCGCCGTCGCCGCCACCTCCATGCTGTCGATGGCCGGTATCATCGTCGCGCTCGACGCCTACGGCCCGATCACCGACAACGCCGGCGGCATCGCCGAAATGGCCGGGCTGGACGAGAGCATCCGCAACATCACCGACC
>JAJZTV010000010.1 GCA_021847385.1 Pseudomonadota bacterium
AGCGCAGGGGTTGGGCGGGCGGACGGGGCATGGACCGTAAGGAAAGGGAAATGGGCGCTATGGTACCATTGGCGGGTTTTTTCCATGTCCAAAGCGCTTCCAGTTCAATGATTTCCGATCTGCTCAAAAAGATTTTCGGCAGCCGCAACGAGCGCCTGCTCAAGCAGTACCGTGCCATGGTGGCCAAGGTCAACGCGCTGGAGGCCGAATTCGAGCGCTTGGACGATGCCGAACTGGCCGCCAAGACCGAGGAATTCAAGCGCCGCTATCAAGACGGCGTCTCGCTCGACCACCTGTTGCCGGAGGCCTTCGCCACCGTGCGCGAGGCGGCCAAGCGGGTGCACGGCATGCGCCATTACGATGTCCAGCTGATCGGCGGCATGGCCTTGCATTACGGCAAGATCGCCGAGATGCGCACCGGCGAGGGCAAGACCCTGATGTCGACCCTGCCCGCCTATCTGAACGCGATCACCGGCCAAGGCGTGCATGTGATCACCGTGAACGACTACCTGGCCAAGCGCGACGCCGACTGGATGGGCCGCATCTACAACTTTCTCGGTCTGACCGTGGGCGTGAATCTGCCGCAGATGTCGCACGAAGAGAAGCAGGCCGCCTATGCCGCCGACATCACCTACGGCACCAACAACGAATTCGGCTTCGACTACCTGCGCGACAACATGGTCTACCAGCCGTCGCAGCGGGTGCAGCGCAGCCTGCACTACGGCATCGTCGACGAGGTCGACTCGATCCTGATCGACGAGGCGCGTACGCCCTTGATCATCTCCGGCCAGGCCGACGACAACGTCGCGCTGTATCAGCAAGTTAATTTACTGCCGCCCAAACTGACCCGGCAGGAGAAGGAATACAAAGAGGGCGAGACCGGCCCCTTGGGCGACTATATCGTCGACGAAAAGGCGCACTCCGTGCTGCTGACCGAGCAGGGCCACGAGCAGGTCGAACAGATCCTGACCGAGATGGGCCTGTTGCCCGAAGGCGGCAGTTTGTACGACGCGGCCAACATCACCCTGATGCACCACGTCTATGCGGCCTTGCGCGCGCACGTGCTGTATTTCAAGGACCAGCACTATGTAGTGCAAGACGGCGAGGTCGTCATCGTCGACGAGTTCACCGGTCGCCTGATGTCGGGCCGCCGCTGGTCCGATGGCCTGCACCAGGCGGTGGAGGCCAAGGAAGGCGTGGCGATCCAGCGCGAGAACCAGACCCTGGCCTCGATCACCTTCCAGAACTATTTCCGCATGTACCAGAAGCTGTCGGGCATGACCGGCACCGCCGACACCGAGGCCTATGAATTCCAGTCGATCTACAACCTGGAAACGGTGGTCATCCCGACCAACAAGCCGATGATCCGGCTGGACCATTCCGACCGGGTCTACCGCACCGCCGCCGAGAAGTGGCAGGCGGTCATCGCCGACCTGCGCGACTGCCACCAGCGCGGCCAACCGGTGCTGGTCGGCACCACCTCGATCGAGGTCAACGAATTCCTGTCCGGCCTATTGAAAAAAGAAGGCCTGCCGCACCAGGTGCTGAACGCCAAGCAGCACGCCAGCGAGGCCCAGGTCGTGGCCCAGGCCGGCCTGCCCGGCGCGATCACCATCGCGACCAATATGGCCGGCCGCGGCACCGACATCGTGCTCGGCGGCAACATCACGCCACAGATCGAAGCCATCCGCACTGATGCCAATCTGGCGGACGACGACAAGCACGCCAAGATCGCCTTGCTGCGCGAAGACTGGCAAAAGCTGCACGACCAAGTGATCGCCGCCGGCGGCCTGCACATCGTCGGCACCGAACGGCACGAATCGCGTCGGGTCGACAACCAGTTGCGCGGCCGTTCCGGCCGCCAGGGCGACCCCGGCTCCTCCCGCTTCTACCTGTCGCTGGACGACCCGCTGCTGCGCATCTTCGGCGGCGAGCGCCTGTCCGCGATCATGACCCGGCTGAAGATGCCGGAGGGCGAAGCGATCGAGCACGCCATGGTCAACCGCTCGCTGGAATCGGCCCAGCGCAAGGTCGAGCAGCGCAACTTCGACATCCGCAAGCAATTGCTGGAATACGACGACGTCGCCAACGACCAGCGCCGGGTGATCTACCAGCAACGCAACGAACTGCTGGAGACCGACGACGTCTCCGCCGGCATCGTCGCCATGCGGGCCGACGTGCTGGGCAGCACGGTCGATGCGTTCATTCCGCCCGGCAGCATGGCCGAGCAGTGGGACGCAGCCGGCTTGGCTCAAGCGCTGGCCGCCGAATTCCAATTGCATCTGCCGATTGCGCAGTGGCTGGCCGACGACGACAAATTGGACGAAGAGGGGCTGCGCGCAAAGATTGTGGACGCGGCCAATGCCAGCTATGCCGAGAAGGAGGCCCAAGCCAGCGCCGACGGCATGCGCCATTTCGAACGCGCGATCCTGTTGCAAACCTTGGACAATCATTGGCGCGAGCACCTGGCGGCGATGGACCACCTGCGCCAGGGCATCCACCTGCGCGGCTACGCCGCGAAGAACCCGAAGCAGGAATACAAGCGCGAGGCCTTCGAACTGTTCTCGGCCATGCTCGACACCATCGCCCGCGAGGTGACGCAGATCACCCTGACCGTGCAGATTCGCGGCGCCGAGGATGTCGAGGCGGTCGAAGCGCAGGCGCCGGAATTGGACAACGTGCAATACCACCATGCCGATTACGACGAGGCACTGGGCGCGGGCAGCGCGACTGCGAGCGACAGCCCCAGTATGACCCATCGCGCCGAGCCCAAGGTCGGCCGCAACGACCCCTGCCCCTGCGGTTCGGGCAAGAAATACAAGCACTGCCACGGCAAGCTGGCATAACCTTGGTCCGGCCGGGGTTGCCAAAGCGCAACCCGGCCGCATATAAGGGCCTATCGCTTCGAGGACTTTGCCATGCCCTACTTCATCTACAAGATCGGCCCGCTCAACATCCTGGAAAAGCAAGGCCAAGCCGACAGCTTCAAAGAGGCCAAGGCCATCGCCAACGATCTGCGCAAGCGGCTCGACCCCAATACCGGCACCAGCATCAAGATGATCTTCGCCGAGAATGAGCTCGCCGCCGAGGACATCCTGTCGCAGCCGCGCGAGCTCGATCCCACGCTATCGGGCGACGATTACTGAACCAGTAGGTCGGCAATACCTTGCCGACATGAACTCGGCGGGATGGGAATCCCGCCCTACGGGAAGGCCCTCATGTCCGGTTACAACGAAGACGCCTATCGCGACGCACGCGATTCGACCATCGCGATCAAGTGTCCGTTCGAACGCGCCCTGCTATCGAAGTGCAGCAACTGCGCGCTGGCCAAACGCCTGCTGCTGGCCGAACGCGAGGCGATCAGCTGTACCGATCAGGCGGCCAAGGCGCAATGCCAGGCCCTGCACGAGGCGCTGCACGCCAACGCCCGCTTTGCCCTGCAGATGGACCCGGCCGCACCCTGGCCCTTCGGCAAGGAGATTCGCGCCCAGTGCGGTGGGATGCTGGGCCTGAAGGCGGTATTGAACGACGACGGCGAAGCGACCGACATCCACGGCTTGATTCAAGCCGGCATCGCCCGGTTCGGCGACATCGAGGCCTTTCCTTATTCCGAGATCATGCGCGGCGTGGTGCATTACGAGCCGCGCAAACGGCGCAACTGAACGACGTGCTTACAAGGTGTGGCTGCGGTCGCCATAGGCGAAGCCGAGCAGCGGCGTATCCACCCCCTTGCCCAGCGCGATGGCCTTGAACAACTCCCCCATCTCGGCCGGCGACATCAACTTCTGTAGCGCCGCCGCCTGCCGCATATAGGCCGGGTCGTTCGGCGCCAGGCCTCGCAGCAGATCGGTGATGCCACAAGCGATCAGGAAATTGGCCTGGCTGGTGTAGCCCAGCAGGGCCAGGCCGGACTCGACGCCGGCCTCGGCCACGGCGGTGAAATCGACGTGGGCGGTGATGTCGGTCAGGCCGGGCAAGGCGAAGGGGTCGGCATGCGCACGATGCCGGTAATGGCACATCAGGGTGCCCTCGCTGCGCTGCGGGTGAAAATACTCCGAGCGCGGGAAACCGTAGTCGATGAACAGCAGCGCGCCCCGATCGAGCCTGGCCGCCAGGCTGCGGATCAAGGCCGGCGCGGCCAGATCGATCTCGGTCAGATAATCGCCGTCGACCGGCAGGGCGCTAGCGGCATCGAACAAAGGCCCCTCCGCCAACGGCCGCTCCTGCCAGGCAAAGCCACCATCGTGATGCGCGACGCCGCGTTCCCGCCAGCCGGCATCGCCGTGACGCACCCAATGCACCGGCAGGGCATCGAGTACCTCGTTGCCGAGCACCAGCCCGGTAAAGCGCTCGGGCAACACATCCAGCCATTGCACGCATGGCAGCAACTCGGGGGCCTCGCGCTCGAACAGGGCGCGTTGCCGCTGGCGCAGATCGGCGCTCAGTTCCAGGATCGAATAGCGCTCGGGCAGCGCGGCGTCCAGGCTCAGGGTGCGCAGCATGTCCACGGCCAGGCGGCCGCTGCCGGCGCCCAATTCCAATATGTCGCCGCCGCATTCGACCAGCACCTGCGCCGCCTGCCGGGCCAGGGCCTGGGCGAACAAGGGAGACAACTCGGGCGCGGTGACGAAGTCGCCGGCACCGCCGAATTTCTGCGCGCCGGCGCTGTAATAGCCCAAGCCCGGCGCATAGAGCGCCAGCTCCATGTAGGCGGCGAAATCGATCCAGCCGCCGGCCCGCTCGATGGCGGCGGCGATATGGCGGCTCAGGGCTTGGCTGTGGGCGAGCGCTGTCGGGTCGGGGCTGGGCGTTGCGGACATCCGCACATCATAGCGGCTACCGCCATGTCCTGAACACGTTAGAATCACACCATGGAAGTCGCGATCATCGGCGCCGGCCCGTCCGGCATGTCTTGTGCCAATGCCCTGCTGGCCTTTGGCCTCACTCCCATCGTGATCGAACGCAGCGATCACGTCGGCGGCGCGCAGCGCACCAACTTCCACCCGAATCTATGGCTGCTCGGCGCGCCGGAAGAGACCGGCATGCAGATGACCGAACGCCTGCGCCGCCATTTCGAGGAATTGCCGATCCGGCTGCTGCTCGGCTGCGAATTACGCCACGTCCGGCGCATCGACGACCGCTTCCAACTCGAATTATCCGGCCCGGATGGCATGCAGACACTGCAAGTCGATGCGGTCGTGCTTGCCACCGGCATGCGGCCACGGGTCACGTCGGAATTGCTGGCCTTGGCCGCAAGCAACCCGCATGTCATCGTCGGCCCGTTGTCGACGACGATCCGCGACGACATCCGCGACAGTCGGGTGCTGATTCTGGGCGGTGGCGACAACGCGCTGGATCATGCGCTGTTCCTGGCCGAACGTGGCAACTCGGTGCAGGTCTGCACGCGCGGCCAGTTCTCGGCGCGGCGGCAGTTCCGCGAGGCCTGCGCTGCCCAGGCCGGTATTACGCTGCACAGCGACTGCCGGGCCGCGCGATTGCGGCTGGACGGGGAACGCATTGCCGCCACCGTCGCGGGCGAACCGGCACAATTCGACTGGCTGCTGGTGATGTACGGCTATGCGCCGAATACCGAAGTAATCGAATGCTTCGAACGCGACATCCGTCCGAAACGGCTGAAGAGCGGCCATATCGTCGCCAATCTGTGGCAACGCAGTTCGTCACGCGGCATCTACGCCGCCGGCGACATCACCGATTCGCCGCAACCCAGCGTAGCCACCGCCATCGCTCAAGGACTGGCTGCCGCCCGCGCGGTCGAGCGCGACCTGCATCAGGATATTTCCGATATGCCGCGATGACTGTATTACGCATCATCCTTGCAAAGGATTTTAGGGGGAAACCCAATGCCCGATCTTACATTCAGTAGTTTATTGCGATGATTGAGCAGAGTGAAATCGTTACTTCGCTAGCGTCTGCGAACGGGATTTACTTCAACATTCCGAGCTTGGATGAATATGCGAAAAAGATAACAGCGCATGGAAAGAGCGTCGACTTCAGACAACCGGACACCGGAAAACTAATCGCCTATGCGCTTTATTACGACAACGCTCCAGAAATATTTATCAGCATGGTTTGGACTCATCCAGAATATCGGGGCCGGGGTTTTGCCAAAGCCTTGCTAAGACAAATCATCAACTCATCCCACAAAGACATTCGGCTCGAAGTGCATCGCGACAACCCATTCAGACTGCTGTATGAGAGACTTGGATTTACAGTAGAGGAAGAATTCATCGGCTCCCTGTACATGCGTTTTCGAAGAAAAGCTGCAATCATGCAGCCATATGTATTTCCCTATATTGGCTACTTTCAGCTGATTGATGCCAGCGATCTATTCGTTTTCTATGACGACGTGCATTTCATTAAAAAGGGTTGGATAAACAGAAACAGAATTTTGCTGAATGGCAGGGATCACCTTTTTACTGTGCCTGTAGCAGATGCCAGTCAAAATAGACGAATAAATGAGACCCACCTCTCTATTGATGAAAAATGGCGAAGCGCTTTTTACAAGACCATGACACAGGCCTACCGGAAGGCGCCCTACTTTTCTAAAGTCATGGACCAAATTTTGCCAATCTTCCATGCAGAATATGAAAGCGTGGCGGACATGGCTATCAATTCGATCGCAAGTGTTTATGACTATCTTGGAATGAAGCACAGCTTTGCAAAATCGTCTGTGTGCGCTCCCGCAACAAGAGAATTAAACAAATCGGACCGATTGATCGAAATCACCAAGCGACACGGTTATAAAGGCTATGTCAATGCGGCAAGTGGACGACATTTATACAGCACGGATTATTTCAAAACCCAAGGCGTCGAGTTAAGTTATATCAAAAGCGAACCTATTCAATATACACAGCTTGCTGATGAGTTCGTTCCTGGGCTATCCATCATCGATGCCATGATGTTCAACGATGCAGAAACGCTAAAAACGTTCTTCGGGCAATATTCGATTGAATAAAGTAGCGACCAAGACTGGCTATTAGCCCTGCATAGCGAACCCTCCGCCCCGCCACATGGTGAAAACCTTGCAATAGTGCCGTTGCGTTCTGGCCAGCACACTCCACCCACTGTCAGGCACCATCAATGAATGGCCGGATGGTATTCCGGCAACCACCGCGTAAGCTGGGCACGCACCGCATCGTCGCTGGCCGTGACGGTGCTGGCGATCCACGCCAGGATCGCCTTCACTTCTTCGCCATCCGTGTCCCTGGCCTTCGCGATACGCAATTTCGGATGCGGTGTCGGCAGGGTGGATTCTTCGTCGGTCAACAATTCCTCGTACAGCTTCTCCCCCGGCCGCAAACCGGTATAGGCAATTGCGATGTCGCCGTCCTGGTGGCCGGACAGGCGGATCATCAAGCGCGCGAGGTCGGCGATGCGCACCGGCTCGCCCATATCGAGCACGAAGATCTCGCCGCCCTGCCCCATCAGCCCGGCCTGCAGGACCAGTTGCGCCGCCTCGGGGATGGACATGAAGTAACGCGTGATCTCGGGGTGGGTCACCGTCACCGGCCCACCCTCGGCGATCTGCTGCTGGAACTTCGGGATCACGCTGCCGGACGAACCGAGCACGTTGCCGAAGCGCACGCTGACGAAGCGGGTGCCGTTCTGGCCCTGCATGGCTTGGCAAACCTTCTCGGCCAGACGCTTGGAGGCACCCATCACATTGGTCGGATTCACCGCCTTGTCGGTGGAAATCAGCACGAAACGTTCGACGCCATGCGCGACGGCAGCACGCGCCAGCACCGAAGTGCCCAGCACATTGTTACGCAAGGCTTGCAAGGCGTTGTCTTGCTCCATCAACGGCACATGCTTGTAAGCCGCGGCGTGAAACACCAGCGCCGGCCGCAAACCGGCCATCACCTCGTCGACGCGCGCCGCATCCTTCGCGTCGCCAACGATGCAGGTGATGGGCTGCTCCGGGTGCTGGCGTTTGAATTCCTGTTCCATCTTGTAGAGCGCGAGTTCGCTGGCCTCGAAGAAGACCAAGCGGGCCGGGCCGAAATGCGCGATTTGGCGGCACAGCTCGGAGCCGATCGAGCCGCCGGCGCCGGTCACCAACACCGTGCGGCCGCCGATCAATTCGGCCAGACCGCGATCGTCGAGCTTGACCGATTCGCGTCCAAGCAGATCGTCCAGCTCGATACGGCGCAGTTGCGACACGGCCACACGACCGGCCATCAAGTCATCCAGCGACGGCATGGTCAATACGCTCAGGCCTGCGGCGGAGCAGATCTCGGTCAATTGCCGGCGCGACGCAAGCGCGGCGGACGGCAGGGCCAGGACCACGTCTTTCACCTGCAGGCGCTGCGCCTGCGCCGGTATGTCGGCCAGCCGGCCGAGCACCGCGACATCCTGCACCCGGCGGCCGTGCATGGCCGGATCGTCGTCGAACAGGCCCGCCACGCGCCAGCGGCCAGGGCTGTGCGCCAAATCGCGCAGCAACAAGTCGGCGGCGGCACCCGCACCCGCCACCAACACCGGCCTGGCCTCACCGGCGAGCAGCACCGCCAGGCCGCGCTCACGCCAAGCACGGTAGGCAATACGGCTCCCGCTCATGATCGCCACCAATAGAATCGGATCGAGCAACAGCACCGAGCGCGGCACGATGGCCTCGACACGGAACAGGATCAACACCACCGGGGTCAGTATGGCCGCGACCAGCACGGCCAGCACGATGCGCCTCAAGTCCGGCAGGCTGGCGAAGCGCCAAATACCTCGGTACAGGCCGAAATACCAGAATACGATGCCCTGCAAAGGCATGACCCAGGCCAGCGTATTCATCGCATCGCGAAAATACGCTTCCGGCATGGAAAGATTGAAGCGCAGCCAATAGGCCGCCAGCCACGCGACCAGTGTGGCGACCACGTCATGTAGCATCACCAGCAGAATGCGGGAATTAAGGGCCTGTCTCATAAAACACCGTGGGCGCGACAGTGGCGATCCAGCCAAAGCATCAACAATGTATAGAACATGGCGCATGCTAACAGCAGAGGCAGCCTCGATTCAGGCCATTGGAGTAAAACAAGGGCCGCGGCGGCGCAGAGCGCCATCAGGCCATAGCTCCACAAGGCCGTCGCACGGTGACCAAGGCCGGAACGGATCAGGCGCTGATAATAGTGTTCCCGGTGCGCTTGCCAGACCCGTTCGCCCCGCAACAGCCGGCGCAGTAGCGTGACGCTGGCATCGACGATGAACGGCGAGAATACAAGCACCGGGAACGACCATGGCCACAAACCGCGCCAATAGCCAAGCAGGCCCAGCGCGGCGGCCAAGAAGCCGAGCGGGATGGAACCGACATCGCCCATGAATATTTTGGCCGGGTGAAAGTTGAACAGGAGAAATCCGAGTGCGGCGGCAGCAAGCGCGAGCGCCAGCAACGCGATGCCCATGTCACCCCCCCCCCACGCTGCAATACCGTAGACGCCGAAGCCAATCATCGCCATACCGCCGGCCAGCCCGTCCGAGCCATCCATGAAGTTATATAAGTTGGTCATCCAAATCAGTACCAAGATCGATGCCAGCCAAGCTACCGCACCCCAGGTGGACGGGGCATCTAGCCACAAGAAAACCAGCGCCGCCATGAGTTGCATCCCCAAACGCAGCAGGATGGGCAGGCCGCGTGCATCGTCCAGCAGGGATACCGCCACTAGCAACAAGACCAAGCCCAGCAAGTTTGTCAGGCCGAAGCCCGACGCCAATAGGCTGGCCACAGCAACGCCCAGTGCAATGCCGATGCCACCGCTACGCGGCACGACATGCGCGTGCAAAGAACGCGCATTCGGCCTGTCCTGCGGCAACCAGGCCAAGCCGCGCGCCATGACCCGGTTGGCCAAGCTGGAAAGCAGGAAGGCCGCGGCAAGGCCAACCGCAGCAAACGGCGTCACGGTTCCCGCCCCTTCAAAAAAGCATCGACGGTCGCCCGAATGCCCTGCTCAAACGTGAACGGCGGCTGCCAATCGAGTTCTTGCCGCAGCTTGCCGCACTCCAACGCAAGCGAACCAAGCAGGCGATCGGCCTCGGCCCCTTTGCCTAGCCAGTGCGCCACACGGCGCAGCAAGCCGGGCGAGACAGAAAACAGCCGCACGGGCCGCCCCATCGCCCGCGCGATGGCCTCGATCAAGCTCTTCGTCGAGAGCGCCATGCCGTCGCAGACCAAAAAGGTTTTACCGGCGGCATTCGGATGATGCAGGCAGCGACCGATGGCATCCGCCAAGTTGCCGACATAGAGTAGGTCACGCCGGTTTTCGACCGCACCGAGCGGCAGGGGCACGCCGCGCACAACCCATTGCAGCAGCCGCAAAAAATTCGCCCTCACGCCGGGCCCGTAAATCAACGGCGGGCGCAGCACCACGACCTCCATTCCGGTCTCTTGCGCGATCTGCCATAAACCCTGCTCCGCCTCCCATTTGGAAACGGCATAGGCATCACGCGGCGCGGCCGGATCGGCCTCGGTATAAGGCAAGGCGCGTTCCTCGCCCTGTACCTTGATACTGCTGACGAAGATGAAACGGCGCACCCCGGCGGCGGCGGCCTGGCGCGCGAGTTGCAGGGTGCCATCGGTATTGATCGCACGGTAGAGCACAAGTGGGTCGGCCACTGGGTCGTGCATCACATGCGCCCGTGCCGCCAGATGCACCACAGCCGCACAACCCTGCAGGGCAGCCGACCAATCGGTATCCGGACCGACCTCGCCGACCGGCACGATACGCGCCGCGCCGGGAATCGCAGACGACGCCCTGGCCCGACGCACCGCGGCCACCAGCTCATCGCCGGCATGCGCCAAGGACGCGCACAATACGCGACCGACAAAGCCGTTGGCACCCGTGACCAGCACCGTCATGCGCCACCCTCGACCACTCTGGGCAGACGGCCATAATGCTTCCAGAAATAACGCGCCATGCTGGCAAGATGCCAGCGCAGGTGGTGCGGGTCACGGTGGCTAGCTCGCTGCGCCGCGTGGATCACGCTGGCCTGCGGGCAAGCCACGACGCGCATGCCCGCACGCCAAAGACGCGCACAGAGGTCGACATCTTCGTAGTACATGAAGAAACCCTCGTCGAAACCGCCGATGCGGCCGAAGTCTTCGCTGCGGAACAACATGAACATGCCGCCGACCCATTCGGGAAAGAAATACCCCTGGCCCTCAACTGCCGCATAGGCACCATTCGCTTTACCTAGCGCCTTCAGCAGAAGGCCGAACGGGGTCGGGAAGTGCCTGATGCTATCGGCCCCACTGCCGTCCGAAGCCAAGGTGCGAGGCGCAACAACGGCCGCACCGCTTTCATGCAAACAAGCCAGCAGGGAAGGAAAGGGATCGCCACGCAACACGATGTCCGGATTCACCACGCAAAAATACGGCGTACGGCAGCCAGCGAAAGCCGCGTTGTGATTGGCGCCGAAGCCCCGTGGCGCGCTGTTGTGCCGCCAACGCACGCGGCCGGTTAAGGTCGCGGGGACAGCAATCTGGCGCTCCGGCACATTGACCGTGACGATCACCTCGGCCACTGTGGGGATGGTCGCGACATCGGCCAACAAGCCAGCAAGCATGGCCGCATGCCCGTGGCTGACCACGGACAACGTCACGGTAGCATCGGGGGCGGCCATCATCATTCGGCGTATTGCATCAAGATCTATCGAAACGCCCCATACGCCCCAGCAGACCGTGCCAAATTCCTAGCGTCATCATGCGCAGATGTTCAAAGCGGGGCTTCGCGTACAAGCCATAAAAACCATATTTCAGCAGCAAACGAATACCATCGGCACATTTCCAGTGCAGCGGCACCCAGTGCCGACGATACAGCCAGATAGCATTACGAAAATGGTAGTAATGCCGTAATGGACTGTGCGATGGGATACGCTTCGACATAAAAACGAACGGCTGATCGCCCAGATTATGATCCATCTTCGCAGCGCATACACCAAAACTCTGGAAGCCAAGTCCTTTTGCGCGCAGCCCCCACTCGATATCGACGTAATCGATAAACAAGTCCTCTTGCATATCACCAACCGCATTCAGCGCCGCGAGCGATAACAAGCAACCGGACGAGATGAGGTAATCCACCTCGACAATGCTGGAGGCGTTGTCGCACAGCTGCCGACATACGCTCAGTCCTTTCACACGAATGAACGGCGGCGGATTCTGCATGCGTTCATCGGCATAACGCGGACCGGCGGCTGCTACGGCATATCCTTCCTTTACCTTGGATTCCACTGCCGTACGCAATTTCTCGACCATGTCCGGGGCAGGCAAGCTATCCTGATCGAGCAAGACCACATATTCCGCCCCTATCTCTTTGGCATACCCAATACCGATATTGTGGGCCGTTGCAATGCCTTTATTCACGCCTAGCGGAGTTACCCGCACGTCTCGATACCCACGCCCAGCGACCCACGCCGGTATGTCCACGGACGAGCCATTGTCTACGACCACGATGCGCGACACCTGAGACAAAATGGCATCCAGCAGTTCCGCCAATCTATCCAGGCCGGGGTTATAAGTCACCACGATGGCACATGTGATACCCGAGCGAGCTCCGGTATCGCCACATTGCTGCCGGTCAATGCACATCTGGCCTTCAGCCATTTTCCCCTCTAACGCTTGTAATAAATGAGCAGGTTATTACCCTGAATGTTTCTAGAAACCATCCGCGCCAGGATGGAAAACGGGCGCAGCACCCCAACCAGAACACCCAGACACAATACTGGCACAGGGTTTAACGGCGCTTCCCTCACTATACGCCGCGCCCACCGAACCGCTGGAATTAGTTGACCACGCACCAAGGCCGCCGTCACTATGCCACCGAAGAAGTGACTCATGGCTCCGCGCAATGCATAACTGCTGGCGGCACGGGCCCCGGAATCAAGCAAGGCTTCCCAGTACCATTGCCGCACCGAGCCAGGGACATTGCTAACCATGGAATTTGCGACGGCCGCCCGGTAGCACACCAGCGCCTGATTCAAATAACCCAACTTACCACGCCGCGCCAAGCGGAGATGTATCCGATAGTCGATAAAAGCCTCGGGGATACTCAACACCGTCTCTTTAAATTCGGCCCGATACACGAGCGAGCTGTGGTTGAGGAAATTACCCTTGGCCAACAGGAAATTCAAATCGAAGGTTTCCGGCAATTCGTTGTTGAACGCGCCCAACAAACGCCGATCCTCGCTCACGACCACGGCATTGCTATACACGGCGGAACACGCTCGATGCCCGCGCAGAAAATCCACCTGCAGCGCCAGTTTCCCCGGCATCCAATAGTCGTCGCCATCCAGATGGGCGATATACTCGCCCCGGGCCCGCTCGATGAGGAATTGGTAGTTAAGCGCCGGCCCAAGGTTCGTCGCGTGGCGAAAATATTGGATCAGCTGCGGATAGACCGCAGCCAGATGCTCGACCACCTCGCTCGTGTTGTCCGTGGAGGCGTCATCGCCAACCAATATCTCGATGTCCAAATCGACGCGCTGGGCCAAAACGCTGGCCAGGCAGTCGCGGATGAAATGCGCTTGGTTGTAGGTGACCACGCACACCGACACGATCGGTCGACTCATCGCGTCCCCCGAAGATGCGACAGCACAAAGCGTCGGCTGCGGTCGCCCGCCAGCATGCCGATGGCGACAAGGGCGAGGGTCAGCATCGCCAGTGCCAGCAACACGTGCATGCGCCCAGCCGCGGACAAATCGATCCACCTTGCCACATAAAGTCCAAACCCGACGGCCAATGCAACCATGCCGACGTCGCGCCCCAACCAAATCCACTTCAATGTCGGCATGAAGCGCGCATGCACCCGCATCGGCCAGATCAACAAAAAGACTAGATTTCCAAGCAACCAGGCCATCCCGGTGCCGACTGCGCCGTATGCCGAGGCGGTATAGATTACGGCAGGCAGCCAAAATAGACTGAAAATGGCATTGGCTATGATGTGAAGCCGTAGCTTGCCGTAGGCGTATTGCAAAAGGAAGGGGACTGCCAGCAGGCCGGCGATGCCATTGCCCAACGCATACCAAAACAGGATCGGCCCTGCGCGGTGTGCCGCTTCGGCATCGCCCGTCCACGCCAGCAACAGCGGCTCCGCGAACAAGGCCATCGTCCCGGTCAGTGCGCACATCAGGGTCACGGTGAACTGCGTGACAATCCGATAGAGTCGCATGAGTTCAATTTTTTGCCCTTGGATAGCCAGCACGGCGAAGCGCGGCTGCACCGCTTGATGCAGCGGCGCCGAGAGCAGCATTACCCCGCTCGCCACCGTAACTGCGAGGCTAAAATAGCCATAGTCCGCCAAGCTCAGGGTACGGGAGAGGACGAGCTTGTCGACTTGCATGATGACTATCCACATGCCGGACAAGAACGCCATGCCTCCCGCAAAGTGGCCGACTTCCCGTAACGCGCCCCAGCGCGGACGCATCCCCGCCCCCGGGCGAGGCATGGCCTTATAGAACATAGCCATGAACAGCAGCAGCTCGGCAATCGCCACTGCGCCTTGATACAGAAAAAAGACGCGCACGCTCGCCTCGATATGGCTCAAGGCGAGCAACACCCCGAGCGCCTTCAATGTGGCTATCAGCATAGCGGCAGCCTGTACACGCACCTGTTCTTCCAGGCCGATCAGTCCGCCTCGGTATAGCCCGACCAGCCAGCGCATTCCCACCATCAGCCCCATGATGGCAATGCTAAGGGCCACCTCATCCGGCGGCAGTCGATCGGGGTTAAGCCAGCCAAGCGCAACCCAATCGCGTGCGAAAAACACCAACATCGAAAACAAGACCGCGACCACACCGAAAAGCCACTCCAGCGTCCGCGCCAGCGTCCATGCGTCGGCAACCGTCAAAGCACCGGCACGATAGCGTGACAGCTCGCGGCTCAAGGCGGGCGTCAGCCCCATATCCAGCAACTGCGACCAAGCCTGGAGCATGACATAGAAGCCAACCAGGCCGAATGCCTCGGCCCCCAAATAGCGCAGGTAGAGTGGCATCGCGGCGAGCGCGATCAAGGCCACATAGACCTGACCGACGTAACTCATGAGCACAGTACGTTTCAGCATCGCATCAAGAACCCGACCCACCGCGCAAACCGCATGATTTGGGTAGATTCATATCTATAGACTGGATCCAGTCTCTGCCCGCAGGCGCGCCTCAAGTTCTATAAGGCGCTTCTGACATTCCCCGACATGTCGAGCCGGAACGCCTGCATAGATGCCATAGTCCGAACAGTTTGCCTTCACTAGGCTAAGCGCACCTATGGCCACACCTTCTCCCAGCGTCACCCCAGGCAGCACAACTGCGCCCGTCCCGACAATGACATGCTTACCAAGGAAAACATCTGCATGCCCTCACCGGCCGAAAGCACGGAGAAATCATCGATGCGCACATGGCTACCAATGGCGATGCGGCCGGGGTTGTATAGCGATGCCTTTTTCGAAATTCGGACATCGTCGCCGAAGCGGGCCAGGCCAAGAGAAGGCAATTCATCGGGACTGTAATACGACATCAACCACCTCGCAGCACATCGATGACCCGTTCCTGCTCATCGCGCGTGAGATCGGGATAGATCGGCAGACAAAGGATCTGGTCGGCAACCCTTCGCGCCACCGGCAACTTATCCAGCGCGGCGCTCGGTAAGTCGCGGTACATCGGAAAATCGCTGATCAAGGGGTAAAAGTAGCGGCGGGCATGGATGTCCCGCTCACGCAACTTTTGATAAAGGCCATCGCGCGTGAGCGCATGGCCGGGACCGACGAGAATGGGGAAGTAGGCGTAGTTGGATTCCGTCTCGGGCAGGATGGACAGGAATTGAATTCCAGGAACACCCGCCAATTCTTCCCGATACACCTTGTCGATCTCGCGCCGCTTCGCTATACACCGGTCGATATATTTAAGTTGCAGCAAACCGAGCGCAGCCTGAAATTCGTTCATCTTGCCATTGATGCCCGGCGCAACGACGGTCACCTCGTCCGCAATGCCGAAGTTCTTGAGAAAATAGATGCGCCGCTTGGTTTCCTCATCTCGGCAAACGATGGCGCCGCCCTCGAAGGTATTGAACACCTTGGTGGCATGAAAGCTCAGGACAGACATATCGCCATGCCCCAGCAGGCTCGCCCCACGGTGCCGCACCGCGAAGGCGTGGGCCGCATCGTAGACCAGTTTGAGTCCATGGGCATCGGCGATGCCTTGCAATCTATCGACGTCGGCAGGGCGTCCATAGACATGCACCGGCAGGATAGCGGCGGTTTGCGGCGTGATCGCCGCCTCGACCTTGTTCGGGTCCAAGTTCAGCGTCACCGGATCGATATCCACGAATACCGGTTTGATCCCGTTCCATAGCAGCGAATGCGCCGTCGCCACGAAAGAGAAGGGCGTGGTGATCACCTCGCCCTTGATACCCAACGCCTGCATCGCGACAACCAACGCGATCGTGCCATTCGCGAGAAGCGACACATGCGGCACGCCGAGATATTCCGCCAGCTCGCCTTCTAGCTGCTGAAGAAAGGGACCGTTATTGGTAAGGCATTTGTCTTGCCATATCTTTTCAAGATAGGCATGAAGCTCATCTAAAGGAGGGAGAAAAGGTTGGGTGACGGGGATCACCTTAGCCATTCACCGCGCTCCGGTGTAGGCCTTGTACCACGCCGCCCATCGCGCGATCCCGTCCGCCAGCGGCGTCTTCGGCTCGAAGCCGACATCCCGTTTCAAGTCCTCGACATCGGCGTAAGTCGCCACCACGTCGCCGTCCTGCATCGGCAAGAAGTTCTTCTTGGCCTCGATGCCGAGGCTCTTTTCGATAGTGCCGATGAAATCCATCAGCTCAACCGGGGTGTGGTTGCCGATGTTGTAGACCCGATAAGGCGCATAGCTGGAACCGGGGTCGGGCGCATCGGTCGAAAAGGCCGGGTCCGGCGCGGCGATCTTGTCCAGCACGCGCACCGTGCCCTCGGCGATGTCGTCGACATAGGTGAAGTCGCGCCGCATCTTGCCATGGTTGAACACGTCGATGCTACGACCTTCGAGGATGGCAGAGGTGAACAGCCAGGGCGACATATCCGGCCGGCCCCAGGGGCCGTACACGGTGAAGTAGCGCAGGCCGGTGGTCGGCAGGCCATACAGGTGGCTGTAGCTATGCGCCATCAGCTCGTTGGCCTTCTTGCTCGCGGCATACAGGCTGACCGGGTGATCGACGTTGTCGTGCACCGAGAACGGCATGTGGGTGTTGGCGCCGTAGACGCTGGAGCTGGAGGCGAACACCAGGTGCTCGACCCCATTGTGCCGGCAGCCTTCCAGGATATTGCCGAAACCGACCAGATTGGTCTGGATGTAGGCATGCGGGTTCTTCAGCGAATAGCGCACACCGGGCTGGGCCGCCAGGTTGACCACCCGTTGCGGTTTTTCCTGCGCGAACAGATCCTCGACCGCGACGCGGTCCGAGATGTCCAGGCGATGGAAGGCGAAGCGCGGGTAGGGCTTGAGCTGCTCCAAGCGCGCCAGCTTCAAATTGGGGTCGTAGTAGTCGTTCAGGTTGTCCACCCCGACCACCTCATCGCCACGTTCCAGCAGAATCTTGGCGACATGCATGCCGATAAAACCGGCGCACCCTGTAATCAGAACCTTCATGAACTGCCCCTAGTGAGTTCGCGGCATTCTAGCACCCGGCCGCGCTAGAATGCCGCCATGCGTCGGCTCTACTCACTCCTCTGGCTGCTCGGCCTGCCCTTTGCCTTTCTCTATCTGCTGTGGCGCGCGCGCCGCCAGCCGGAATATCTACGCCACTGGCCTGAGCGCCTGGGCTGGCTGGCCCTGTCCGAGGCGCGCCCCGTCATCTGGCTCCACGCGGTCTCGGTCGGCGAAACGCGCGCTGCCGCGCCCTTGATCCATGCGCTGCTCGCGCGCCACCCGAACCACAGCCTGCTGCTGACTCACGCCACCCCGACCGGCCGCGCCACCGGTCGGGCATTGTTCGGCGACACGGTAAGCCAAGCCTATCTGCCCTATGACCTGCCCTGGCTGGCGCGCCGCTTCCTCAAACGGGTACGACCCGTGCTTGGCATCGTCATGGAAACCGAAGTCTGGCCCAACCTCTACGCTGAATGCGCACGGCGCGACATCCCCTTGTTTCTGGTCAACGCCAGGCTATCCGAGCGCTCCGCGCGCGGCTATCGCCGCTTCGCTCGCTTGGCCCGGCCGGCCTTCGCCAGCCTTACCGGCATCGCCGCGCAAAGCATGGCCGATGCCGAGCGTCTGCGCCAGGCCGGCGCCCGCGATATCGTAGTCTGCGGTAACCTCAAATTCGACGTCGCACCGCCGGCCGACACCGGGGCCCGCGCCGCCGAACTGCGCCGCAGCTTCGCCGGCCGCTTCGTCTGGCTCGCCGCCAGCACGCGCGATGGCGAAGAGGCGCTGCTATTGGACGCCTTAGCGCAACTCGACCTGCCCGATCTGCTATTGGTCATCGTGCCGCGCCATCCGCAACGCTTCGACCCGGTGGCGCGACTGATCGAATCCCGTGGCTTCGGCTGCCCGCGGCGTAGCCAAGGCAGCACAGTCACAGCGGCCGATCGGGTCTATCTCGGCGACAGCATGGGCGAGATGGCAGCCTACGCCGGGGCCTGCGACCTCGCCGTCATCGGCGGCAGCCTGCTGCCCTTCGGCGGCCAGAACCCGATCGAGATCGCCGCCGCCGGCAAGCCCGTCCTGCTCGGCCCGCATACCTGGAATTTCGAGACCGCCAGTAACGCGGCCGTGCAATGCGGGGCGGCGCGGCGGGTACACGATGCTGCAGAATTGAGCGCAGCAGTACGGGCGTTGTTTGCAGATGCCGCCCTGCGCAGCCGGATGGGCGCGGCCGGTACGGCCTTCGCCCACGGCCAGCGCGGCGCGACGCAACGTATTCTGCAAATGCTGGAAACGAGCCTAGCGGCTAGGATTTAATCTTTGAGCAGACCGTCGATAGTCTGCACATCGGCCTCGACCAAACCGCCGGCCGCCAGCTTGAGTTGCAAACCCGCGATCAAGGTTTGATAACGCGCCGCCGACAATTGGCGTTTGTTGGCGTAGAGCTGCTGCTGCGCATTCAGCACATCGACCCGCGTGCGCACGCCGACTTCCAGGCCAAGCTGGCTGGAATCCAACTGCGCCTGGCTGGACACCACGGCCTGCTCCAGCGCCGCGATCTGCGCCTTGCCCGAGATCACGCCCAGATAGGCTTGACGCGCATCGAGCACCGTTTGGCGGCGGGCGTTGTCGAGGTCGTAACGCGCCTTCTCCTGGTTCGCCAGCGCCTCGCGCACCTTGGAACTGGTCGCGCCGCCTTGATAAAGCGGCAGATTGAATTCCAAACCGAGCACGGTCGATTTGACGTCGACGCCGGTCACGGTGCCGAGCGAGGCATTGCGGTTGTCGCTGTAGCTGGCCGCGAGATCGAGCGTCGGGTAATGGCCTTCGCGCTGCTTGTCGGCCTCGCGCCGGGCGATCTCCAGCGCGGTCTGCGCCTGGGCGACGGCGAGCCCGTTGGCCTCGGCCTGCTTGACCCACGCGTCCATGTCGTCCGGCTCCGGCCGCGCCACCTGGGCCTGCTCACCCAGCCGGGCCAGCTTCGGCGCCGGCGCATTCAACAGTTTTTCCAGGGCCCGGCGCTTCACCTCAAGGTCGTTCTGCGCCTTGAGTTCGTTCGCGTACGCCACATCATGGCTGGCCTGGGCGTTGTGCGCATCGACGATGGTGGCGGTGCCTACCTCGAAGCTGCGCTTGGCCTGGGCCAATTGTTCGGCATAGGCCTGCCGCTCCGCCTGCGCAGCCGATAGAGTGTCCTCGGCCTGCAATACATCGAAATAGGCCTGGGCCACACGCAAGACCAATTGCTGCTCGGCCAATTTGAATTGCTGCTCGGCCAGCATGGCCTGTAATTTGCCTTGCTCGTAGGTTTCCAGGTTTTGCATGCGGAACAAGGGCTGGGTCAGCGACAGGCCGAAACCTTGCGACTGATAATTCTTGCTACCGCTCAGATTCGAGTCGATGTCGTTCTGCCGGGTGTTCGCGTTCAAGGATACGGTGGGCAGCAGCGTGGCGCGGCCTTGCGGCAGCTTTTCCAGGCCGGCCTTGTAGGCCTCTTGCGCCGAAGCGAAGAGCGGATCGTTCTGCTTGGCCAAGCGATAAATCTCGCTCAGATTGGCCGCGCCGACGGCGCCGCTGGTCAGGCCCAGCGCAAGCAACACCCAGATACGCAACATCGACATCCCCTCAATAAGTCGCCATGGCCGTATCCACCTGCGCAGCCCAGGCATCGACGCCGCCGGATAGATTGATGACGTTGGTAAAACCGTTCATCTCCAATAGACGGGCGATGTGGTAGCTGCGCACGCCGTGATGGCAGATCACCACGGTCTCCCGCGTCGGGTCCAACTCGCCGATCCGGCTGAATACGCTACCCATCGGGATCAACCGGGAACCCTCGATTCGACACAGGTCGAACTCCCAGGGTTCCCGCACATCGAGCAGCAACGGCTTATCCCGCTGCATGTCGTCTAGCCAGAGCTTGAGTTCGTATGGCCGAATTTGTTTCATGTCAGAACACGAAGCGCTCGGCCTGCACCGCATTGCGCAGCGACTTTATTTCGGTTTCGAACAACACCGCGTCGCGCCAGGCCGACTCGCCGACACGCGTAATCAGGTGCGCCTGCATCACCGGCGCCTCGCCGACCACGGCAAACAAGCGGCCGCCCAGTTTCAGCTGCGCCTGGATCGATTCGGGCAGCACCGGCGTCGACCCGGTCAACACGATCGCATCGTAGGGCGCGCCACGCTGCCAGCCTTGTGCACCATCGCCTTGTTCCAGACGCACATTATTCAGGCCGTGCGCGGCCAGTTTCCTTTCCGCCTCGATCTTGAATTCGGGTTCGATCTCGACGCTCACCACCTCGGCGGCCATGTTCGCCAACAGCGCCGTCAAATAAGCGCTGCCGGTACCGATCTCCAGCACCCGGTCGGTCGCTTCGATTTGCAGGCTTTGCAGGGCACGCGCCTCCAGCTTGGGCGACCACATGGTCTCGCC
>JAJZTV010000190.1 GCA_021847385.1 Pseudomonadota bacterium
CCGATCTGGCCGTCGGCGATGTCGAGCACATAGGTGGTCGCGCGCGCGTCGGCGACGAAGGGAATGTCGGCCGGCTCGAACCGGGGCGGGCCCATGTCGACCGTGACCTGGCCGTTGGCCTCGAGCCGGGGCACGATGACGCCGGAGGCGGTCTCGACCTTGATCTCGTTTTTGCCGATCAGGCCCTTGTCGTGCACGAAGCGGACGAAGCAGCGGGCGCCGTTGCCGCACTGGCTGACCTCGCCGCCGTCACTGTTGAAGATGCGGTAGCGGAAATCGACACCGGGCAGGGTAGGCCGCTCGACCAGCAGGATCTGGTCGCAGCCGATGCCGAAGTGGCGGTCGGCGACCAGGCGCAATTGTTCCGGCGTCAGCGCGACGTATTGGTTGATGGCGTCGAACACGACGAAGTCGTTGCCGGCGCCGTGCATCTTGGTGAATTTGTAGACGTGGCTCATAGGAACAGCGCGATGTAGTCCTTGTACAGGCAGCGATCCATCACCACCGTCATGCCGGCCGCGCGCGCCTTCTCCGCCGCGGCCTCGTGGACGATGCCTTCCTGGATCCAGATGGCAGGCAAGTGTAGCGCGAGGCACTCGTCGACGACAGCGGGGATGTGCTCGGCGGCGCGGAAGACGTCGACCAGGTCGATTTTATGGGGCACCTCGGCCAGCGAGGCATAGGCCTTCTCGCCCAGCACGCTGTCGACCGCCGGCCGCACCGGCACGATGCGGAAGCCGAAGCCCTGCATGGCGCGGGCCACGGTATGGCTCGGCCGGCCCGGCTTGGGCGACAGGCCGACCACGGCGATGGTCTTCACCTGTTGGAGCAGGGCGCGGCGTTCTTCGTCGGTGGGGTTGGCGAAGGTCATGCGGCCTCCAGGTTCTTGGTCATCACGTAGTCGTCCATCACGAAGCCCTCGCCGATGTCCTCGACCACCGGCACCAGCACCGCGAAGCCGTATTTGCGATAGGCCGCGATGGCCTGGGCGTTGTGCCGGTTCACCCGCAGCACCAGGCGGCGCGCGCCGTGGCGGCGGGCATGCTCGGCCATCAGCTCCAGCAGCAACTGGCCGATGCCGTGACGCTGATAGTCCGGGTGGACATACAGCTTGTCCAGTTTGTAGTCGCCATCCATCAAGGCATAGCCGTGGGCGAAGCCGAGCAGCGCATCGCCGGCGCGGGCCGCCAGCCAACGGTCGCCGCGGGCCAGGGTTTGGCGGATCAGGCCGGGCTTGTAGCGCTCGCGCAGCATGTAGTCGATCTGCTCGACGCTGATGATGCCGGGGTAGTGCTTATGCCAGATGAGCTCGGCCAGGGCGGCCACCGCCTCGGCCTCGTCCAGCGCCAACGGGCCGACCGCGACCGCTTCAATCATACAAACGCGCCTCGCCCTCGGGCCGGGTCTTGAACCGCTGGTGCAGCCAGAAATACTGCTCGGGCCGCTCGCGCACCCGGTCCTCGATGAAGGCGTTCATCCGGCGGGCGTCGGCCTCGACGTCGCCGGTCGGGAAGTCGGCCCAGGCCGGATGGAAGCGGGCGACATAGCCCTCGGCGGTCTGTTCGGCGATGCAGGGCACCACCACGGCGCCGGTCAAGGCGGCGATGCGCGACAGGCCGGTCAGCGTGGCCGCGGGCACGCCGAAGAACGGCGCGAACACCGCGTCGCGCCGGCCGTGGTCGAGGTCGGGCAGGTAGTAGAAGGGCAGGCCGCGTTTGATCGCGCGCAGCACCGGCTTCACGCCCTCGCGCTTGTCGTACAGCTCGATCGGGCCGAAGCGGCTGCGGGCATGCTGGATGAGCTTGGCGATGGCCGGGTTCTTGATCCGGGCGTAGATCGACACCGTCGGCGAGTGCACGATGGACAGGCGCACGGCGGCGAGGTTGAGGCCGACGAAGTGCGGCGCCAGGATGATCAGCGGTTTGCCCAGGTGCGGAGCGATGTGCTCGAAGCCTTCGATCCGGGTCAGCGCCTCGACCTCTTGCTGCGTGCCCCACCAGGACACCGCCTCTTGCAGGGTGGCGCGGAAGAAGGCGCGGTAATGGGCCTTGAGCAGCGCGGCGCGCTCGACCGCGGTCTTGTCCGGAAAGCACAGGCGCAGGTTGGTTGCGCCCACCCGGCGGCGGCGGTTGGGCAGGTGGTAGAGCAGGCCGCCCAGCGCGGCGCCGAGCCGGCCCAGGGCGCGGGCGCCGAGCAGCCGGTACAGTAGCCAGAGCAGGGCGAGGCCGAGGCGGGTGATCATGCCGCCGGGCTTTCATTCGTAGGGTGCGCCATGCGCACCAAAACGTGGATTGCCGCGAAGGCTGCGCCTTCTCGCAATGACGTCATCGCGAGCACCTTGAAGGGCATAAAGGTTGTCAGACCCGTGGCGATCCATGTATGTGTGTTGCAAGCTTGCCTCATGTCGAGGCCTCGGGCGGCGGCGGCATGAAGTCGGCGCGGTAGCGGTAGATGCGGTAGTTCCACAGATACTGCTCAGGGTGGCGGCGCACCGCCGCCTCGATCCGGCGGTTGACCTCGGCCCCGGCCTGTGTCGGGTCGGCCGGCAAGTCCAGGGGTTCGATATGCAGCCGAAAGCCGCGGCCGAAGGCCAGGCGCTCGGCATAGACCAAGAGCGGGGTGGCGCCGGAGGATTCGAGCAGGCGGTAGGGCAGCAGCGGCATGAAGGCGTGGCGGCCGAAGAAGGGCAGCCAGGCGCCGTCGCCCTTGCTGGCGACCTGATCGGGCAGGATGAACACGAGCTCGTTGCGCTTCAGGGCCTTGAGCATCGCGCGCACGCCGCCGGTGTCCGGCTCGACCGTGGTCAGCTTGCCGCGCTGGCGGCCGGCCAGCATCAACTTGTGAAACCAGTCCTGGCGCGGCCGGCGGTAGAGCGCGGTGACCGGCCAGTGCGGCGCGAAATACAAGCCGGCCAGCTCCTGGCTGCCCAGGTGCGGGCAGAGCAGCACGACGCCGCGGCCCCGGGCCACCGCCGCCTCGACGTGCCGCCAGCCCTCGCAGTCGCGCACCAGTTTCAGCGCCCGGTCGAGTGGGCGCAGCCAGATCGGCAGCAGTTCGGCGAGGCCCTTGCCCAGCTCGGCGGCGGCGCGCAGCCGCAGGCCGGCCGAATTCAGGCCGGCCTGGGCCAGGGTGTCGACCATGTCCCGACGCAGGCGGGCGCTGAACAACAGGGCCAGCAGGCCGAAGCCGGCGCCCAGGGCGTGGGTCGACGGCAGCGGCAGCCAGGCGAAAAGCTTCAACAATAGGCGCATCGGGGGATTCTACTTAGATGGCGCTTGGATTGACCAAAAAAGGCGACAAGGCTAGCATGCGCGACATGTCTGGTGACAGACAGGCCGCCGAGTTAATTGCAGCGATGCATCCAGACAAATTGCGGGCGGGATAGAAAACCAGCTAAAGCGTCCCGCTCCTATCCCCGGAGGCGGCCACGCCGAAGACCAAGGGGAAACGATAGGAGTCTTTCATGAGCAAGGAATATTTATTCACCTCGGAATCCGTGTCCGAAGGCCATCCGGACAAGGTGGCGGACCAGATCTCCGATGCCATCGTCGACGCCATTCTGGCCCAGGACAAGTATTCGCGCATCGCGGCCGAGACCCTGGTGACCACCGGCCTGGTCATGCTGGCCGGCGAGATCACCACCAACGCCCAGGTCGACTACGCCCGCGTCGCGCGCGAGACCATCCGCCAGATCGGCTATGCCGACCCCAGCCTGCGCTTCGACGCCGACGGCTGCTCGGTCCACGTCTGCTACGGCCAGCAGAGCGCCGACATCGCCCAGGGCGTGAACGCCGCCTACGACGACAACCTGGATCAGGGCGCCGGCGACCAGGGCCTGATGTTCGGCTTCGCCTGCGACGAGACCCCGCAGCTGATGCCCATGCCGATCTGGCTGGCGCACCGTCTGGTCGAGCGCCAGGCCATGCTGCGCAAGGACGGCCGCCTGCCCTGGCTGCGTCCGGACGCCAAGTCCCAGGTCACGCTGAAATACGTCGACGGCAAGCCGGACAGCATCGACACCGTGGTGTTGTCCACCC
>JAJZTV010000191.1 GCA_021847385.1 Pseudomonadota bacterium
GCTCGCCGTGCTTTGCCTGCAACCACTGGCCGAAGGTGTGCACGACATCGGACAAGGCCATGGTTCAGTCCCTCAGCAACCAAACGACGAACACCGCGCCGAACCAGAGCAGGCCGAACAAGGCCGAGATGCCGGCGCACTGGTAGCCGAGCACGGGCAACAGCGCGGCCGGCAGGAACGACAAGGCGCGCAGACCGCCCCAGCGGCCGAGCCGGGCCCGCGAGCGGGCATGCCAGTCGGTCGCCACGCCGGGGCGCAGGAAGACCGGGGCCAACTGGCTGGCGGCACCGACGATCAGCGGCATCAAAAAACCGGGCAGGAAGATGGCCAGCGGCGCGGCCAGACCGAGCGCCGCCCCGGCCAGCGCGCAGGCGAAGCCGACGGTCGCCGCGGCCAGGGCCGGCGCCGCACCGTGCAGCGCGAAGATCGACGGGCCTTGCTGCCGCCACCAAGCGTGCAGCAAGCGCGCAAGCGGCCAGGCCCAGAACGACGCACCGGCGAGCGCCAGCCCGCGCACAGCGAAGGCCTGGCCGACGGCCAGCGCCAGGCTGCCGGCCACGGCCCACTTGAGGTCGCGCTTGAGCCGCCCGGCCACCTCCGGGTCGGCTCGGCCGGTCGCGGTCGGCAACAACACTTGCAGGGTGCCGACTGCGGTCAGCCCGACGAAGCCGTAGAGATTGATGTGCAGATGAAAGGCGCGCAGCGCGGCATGCCATTGCGGCCACAGTGGAATCAGCACGGCCGCAATTAGGCCGAGCGCCAGACAGGCCAGCGCGGCGGCATACCAATACAGGCCAGGGTGCGGCCGGCCCACGGCCTGGCGCCCTCTGTGCAAGACCCAAGCGAGCAAGATGGCCAGACCGAGCAAGGCCAGGCCGGCCGCGCCGCTGATGACGGCAAAGGGCACGACGCCGAGCAAGGCCAAGCTGGCGACGACACCGGATGCCAGCATCAAGAGCGGCAGCCGCGCCATGCGCGGCGAGACGCCCTGGCCGCGGGCGAGCACCGGCACGAAGTGCTGCATCGCAGCCGGGATCAGGCTCATCACACCGACCGCCAGGATGCCATGCACCCAGAAGGCCGGCGGCGCCGCCACCGCCTGCGGCAGGGCAAGGGCTGCGGCCAACAGCGCGAGCGAGACGGCGAGTAGCGCGATCAACACGTCAGCGCTTGATGAAATCGATCACGACCTGGGCCGGCCCTTGTTCCAGATACTGGATATCGACCTGTTCGCCATAGCGCGCCTGCATCTGCTGCAGCAGCGGAATCGGGTTGTGGTCGTTGACGAAACGCATGCGCTCGCCGGCCATCAAGGCATCCAGCGCGCCGAAGATCGCGGCGTGGCGGAAGCGCTTGGCGATGCCGCGGGCGTCGAAGTCGTAGATGCCGTCGCTGCGGTTGTGGTTATGCACGATAGGGATTTGCATGTTCTGTCTTCCTTGGAAACGGGAATGGCCATGATAAGCCGCCCTGCGCGCCGCGACTTTGATCTAGGTCAGCTATCGCTTCATGTCTGCCGTGGGAATACCCGCCATGGTCGGCCCGCAAACATGAGGAGGATAGGGACGGTTGCGGGTGGAACAATAACCATGGCGGGGCAAGGGGTCACAGGGCGCGCTTGGTGCGCACGACCTGATGGGCGCGGAACAGATAAGCGACCGGCACGCTCCAGATGTGGACCAGCCGGGTGAACGGGAAGAACAGGAACACCGACATGCCGAAGAAGATGTGCAGCTTGAACACCGGATCGACGTTGCGGATCAGCTCCGGCTTGGGTTGCAGGGTCACGATGCTCTGCACCCACTCGGCCAGGCGGATCATGACCGTGGCATCGCCCTGGCTGGCATGGTGGAACGACACGAAGATGGTCGAGAAGCCGATCAGCGCGGTCATCACCAGCCAGCCCAGGATGTTGATGTCCATCCAGCGGCTGGCCGCGCGCACCCGCTTGTTCAGCAGCCGGCGCAGCCAGAGTAGGGTGCCGCCCAGGATCACCATGCCGCCGAAGATCGCGCCGGCGAAGATGGCGATGCCCTGGTGCGCCATGTCGGAGATGCCCATGGCCAGGAATGCGCCATGCGGCGTCAGCAGGCCGACCAGATGGCCGAAGAAGATGCCGAGGATGCCGAAATGGAACACGTTGCTGGCGAAGCGCATGTAACGCTTGGACAGCAGTTGGCTGGAATCGCTCTTCCAGGTGTATTGCTCGTGGTCGAAACGGATCCAGCTACCGAGCGCGAAGGTGGCCAGGGCGAGGTAGGGATAGACCCCGAAGACGATTTGATGCAGGTCGATATTCATGGCGGTCTCCTCGTTCAAGCGGCGGCCCTGACCAGCCGGCTGCGTTGTTCGACCAGCCGCACCAGCGGCGCGTAGGCGCTCTGCGCGGCGGCAAGGTTGTCGGCAAGCTGCTTGAGCACCTTGCCCCATTGGCACAGGAACAGGCGTGCCTCGTCCGGCTCCAGGCCGTCGGCGAACTCCAGGATCAGCGGCAGATAGTCGGGCAGCTCGTTGCTGGCCAGCTCCAGGCCGAAGCCCTTGTAGTACTCGGTCAGGTCGATCAGCGCCGGCCCGCGGTTCTTGTCGTCGCCGAACACGTGGTGGGTCAGATAGAGCGCGTGCTCGGGTACCAGGTCGAAGGTCTTCACATAGTCGGCCTGCAACTCGATCAGCGGCTGGGCTGCCATGTGGTCGAGCAGGCCGGCGACCGCCGAGCGCTCGGCCGGATCGAACTCGGCGCCATGCTGCATCCGGGCGCGAATCTCCGGCAGCACCGAGATCAGGCCCTCGTTCGGATAATCGAACAGCTTGGATAGGATTCGGTAGAACATCTGGTCGCTCCTTTCGGGTTAGCGGTCTTCGTCCGACGACGGGGCCGGCACGCGCGATTCCACGGTCTCGCGCCGGCGCTCGGGGAACAGCGAGTTGGGCGAGATACCGGGCGAGGAATCGTTGCCGAAGGTGAAGCCGTTCTGGCCCTGGAAGCCGTAGAAGTCGTCCAGCCGCACCTCCTCGTGGCCGGTCGGGATGACGAAACGGTCCTCGTAGTTGGCGATGGCCAGGTAACGGTACATCTCCAGCGCCATCTCGACGCTCATGCCGATCTCGTCCAGGGCGCGGGTGTCGGCCTGGCCCTCGACATGGACCGAGCGCTGGTAGGCGCGCATCGCGATCATCCGCTTCAAGGCCAGCACGATCGGCGCCGCCTTGCCGGCGGTGAGCAGATTGGCCAGGTACTGCACCGGCAGGCGCAGGTTCTCCACCGGCGGGATCACGCTGTCCGGCGTGATCGGCAGCGCCCCCTGGTCGATGTGCGACTGCACCGGCGACAGCGGCGGCACGTACCAGACCATGGGCAGGGTGCGGAACTCGGGGTGCATCGGGAAAGCGATCTTCCACTCCACCGCCATCTTCCAGATCGGCGACTTGCGCGCGGCCTCCAGCCAGTCCTCGGGGATGCCGTCCTTGCGGGCCTGCTCGATCACGGCCGGGTCGTTCGGGTCGAGGAAGATGTCGAGCTGGGCTTGGTAGAGGTCCTGCACGTCCGGCGTGGACGCCAAGGCCTCGATCTTGTCGGCGTCGTAGAGCATGATGCCGTTGTAGCGGATGCGGCCGACGCAGGACTCCGAACACACGGTCGGCATGCCCGACTCCACCCGCGGGTAGCAGCCGATACACTTCTCGGCCTTGCCCGATTCCCAGTTGTAGAACACCTTCTTGTACGGGCAGGAGCTGATGCACATGCGCCAGCCGCGGCACTTGTCCTGGTCGACCAGCACGATGCCGTCCTCCTCCCGCTTGTACAGCGAGCCGGACGGACAGGCCGCGACGCAGGCCGGGTTGATGCAGTGGTTGCAGATGCGCGGCAGGTACATGTGGAAGGTGTGCTCGAACTGGCGATAGATCGCCTTCTCCAGGTTATGCATGTTGCGATCCTTGGCCCGCTTGTCGAACTCGCCGGCCAGGTCGTCCTCCCAGTTCGGGCCACGAGCGTATG
>JAJZTV010000192.1 GCA_021847385.1 Pseudomonadota bacterium
GTCGACTTGCCGCAGCCGTTGGCGCCGATCAGGCCGTAACGGTTGCCCTCGCCGAACTTGACGGAGACGTTTTCGAACAGGGGCTTGGCCCCGAACTGGATAGAAAGATTGGAAACGGTAAGCACAGCGGGACCTCAAATGATTCGAGGCGGTATTTTAGAGCCTATTTCAGTAGGAAACATGCCCCGCGTTGAGGCCAGGATCGGATGGATGCAAGGCGCGTCGCGCAGTCGATGGTTATTCCATCGACAAGCGGCGCAACGCCGCAGGCGCCGATCCTGGCCTCAACCCGAAGGGCCGGCTGCCTGCGGGCGCATTGCCGCGTTGCGGGGCGACTCGTGGAGAATGGCTACACTTCGCCCCCCGCGCCTTGCACTGCATCCCGCAGACAGCCGGCGCGGGGTATGTTTCCTACTGAAATAGGCTCTCGAGGGCAGGATGGTCGGCCCGTGGCTTGTCCAAGAAATAACCTTGCACCATATCGACCCCGAACTCCCGCAGCATCGCCAGCGTTGCCGCATCCTCGACGAATTCCGCTACCGTCTGCTTGCCCATGCCGCGCGCCACGTCGACAATGGCTCTGACAAAGACCTGGTTGTCGTGGTCGTGCGGCAGGTTGCGGATGAACAGGCCGTCGATCTTCACCGTATCCACCGCCAGGTGCTTGAGATAGGCGAACGAGGCGAAGCCGCTGCCGAAATCGTCCAGGCAGATGCCGCAGCCGGTCACGCGCAATGCCTCGATGAAGCGCTGGGCGTCGGCCAGATCGGACACCGCACTGGTCTCGGTCAACTCGACGATCAGGCGCTTCGGTTCCACCTTCGCCTCGCGCAACAGGTCGCCGATGTATTGCGGCAAGGAGGGATCGTCGAACGAGCGGCCGGAGATGTTCACCGCCAACGGCCGCATGCCCGGATTGTCCCTGAGCAGGCGCACGCTCTCGGCCAGCACCCAACGGTCGATGTTGAGGATCTTGCCGCTCTTCTCCGCCACCGGGATGAAACGCCCCGGCATGATCAGTTCGCCGGAATTTTCTTCGTCCACCATGCGCACCAGCGCCTCCAAGTGGGAGATGCCGCCGTCCTGGCTCCGATAGACCCCCTGGAAGTGCAGCCGCAACAAGCCGTTTTCCAGCGCATTGGCGATACGCTGGTTCCAACCCAGGCTGGCCGCCATCGAGCGCGCGGTATCCAGGTCGGCGCGATAGACGCGCCAGGTGTTCTTGCCGGCCAACTTGGCCTGGTACATTGCGGCATCGGCATGGGCGATCAGTTCATCCAGCTCGGTCGCATGGGTCGGGTACAAGGCAATACCCAGGCTCGCGGTCAGCCGCAGGTTCTGGCCCTCGAAGCGGAACGGTATTTGGCCGACCGCACGCACAATGCGCTCGGCCAACTGCGTCACCTCCTCTTCGTTGGTGTTGTTCACCAATACCGCGAATTCGTCGCCCCCCAGCCGGGCCAGCACTTCGTTGCGCCGGATCAAGGCGCCGACCTCGCCGGCCACCCGGATCAGCAACGCATCGCCGGCACGATGGCCGAAGTTGTCGTTGATGACCTTGAACTCGTCGAGGTCGAAGAACAACAAGGCGCTGACCGCGCTGCTTCGCTCGCACTCGTCGACCATGCGCCCCATCTCTTGCTGGAAGCGGTGGCGATTGAAGAGGCCGGTCAAGGAATCGCGTTCGGCCAGATAAACCAGCTGCTCGGCCGTTTGCCGCTCGTTGGTGACGTCCTCGTAGATCCACAGATGGCCGATGAACTTGCCATCCTTGTCGCGCACCGGGTAGTTCAACTGCGTCACCACGCGGCCGTCGGCCATATGGATCTCGAAGCTGTCCGACACCTCGCGCGTCTCCAACACCGCCAGCATGTGGCGCGAGAAATGGTCTGGCCGCGACAGCACGCTGGTCGAACTCGCCAACACATCGGTGGCCGACATCCCGATCAATTGCCCGCGATCTGCGATCATCCAGATGCGATTGAACGCCGGGTTGTGATAGACCACGCGGCCGTCGTTGCCGACGAACAAGATGCCGGTGTTCATCGCCGACAGCAGGGCGACCAGCCGTGCACGTTCCTGCTCCGCGCGCTCGGCCTGCCGGCGCTGCTCATGCTCGGAATGGCTCAGCTCGGCCAAGGTGTCGTGCAACTTGCGCTCGCTGGCCTTGAGCGCGGTCGTCTCACGCAGACTGGCGCGCAGGCCGATGTTCTTGCCCGAGGCATCGAAGATCGGCTGCCAGTTTGCGGCGACCGGAATTTGGCCGCCGCCCTTCCGGGTCAATTGAAACTCGAGGTCGGTGATCGAATTGCCGACCAAACCCAGGGCCAGTTCGCGCCGCACCGTGTCCCAGTCGCCGGGCGCGACCAAGGGCAAGGGAAAACTCGGCATCTCCAGGCATTCTGCCGGCGTATAACCAAGCATGCGCGTAACCGACGGGTTAACCCAGAGCAAGCGTCCTTGCGGCGACAGCCACCACTCCATGTCATAAGTGAAATCGGCGATGGCATGGAATCGCGCCTGGCTTTCGGCCAGCGCGCCCAAACGCTCGCGCACCGCCGTGGCCATCGCATTGAAGGTCCGGGTCAATTGCCCCAGCTCATCTTCGCTCCTGACCGGCAGATCGATCTCGAAATCGCCCCTGGCCACACGTTCCGACGCCTTCGCCAGCACCACCAATTGCCGGGTCAACCAGTAACCGACCAAGGCCAGCAGGATCACCGTCAAAGACAGCGCGATGACCGTGACGGTACCCCCCTGCTGCAGCAAATTGCGGCGCGTCTCCAACAGGGTCGGCGCCGCCACCCCAAAGGCCAAGGTGCCATAGTGCTGGCCCGCCAATTCGATCGGCAACACCAAATCGGCCTTGCCGTCCGCCAGCTCGCGCTCATCCAGAGCCCGGCCAGGGGTAGGCAGCGGCCGGCCGGCCGGCCAGTTGACCGAGGCCGCCACCTTGCCGCTTTGATCGATCAAGACCAAATACGACAAGCCCTTGCTCTGGCTGACCTCGCCCAGGATTTCATACAAGGTGGCGTAATCGCGTTGGGCCAAGGGCGCAGCCAAGGCCGCATTGAGCAAGACGTCGAGTTCCTTGACCCGCTGCTGGGTCTGCACGACGAGGCCGCGGTCGGCGGTGCGCAAAGTCACGGCCATCAACAGGCCGATCACCACCACCTCGACCACGACGGCCGCCGCGATCAAACGGCTACGGAGGGAAAATTTGAATCGCGTCATGGACTGCCACGCAACAAGGTACCCACCTCCTTGGCATAGCTATCCAACTGGCGCATATCTCGAGTGCTCACTGTGCGCATCCCCTTGTAACCGGTGCTGGCGAAAAACTGCTTACCTTCGGGCGAATCGCCTAACTTGAGCAGGGCGTTTCGAATCCGCTTGATCGAGTTGCCGCCCAGGCGCGGATGCGCCATCCAGGTCACCGCCTGCTGCTCGGCCAACTCGGCGAACACCTCAAGCCTCCGGCTGTCTTCCTCTGTCCACTGTTTGATGCCCGATGGCGCGGTAATGCCCAACACGCATTCGCCGCTCAGCACCGAATGGGCCACGCTGTTGTGGCTATGTGTCTCCAGCACCCTAAAATCGAGATCGGGCTTGAGTCCTCGCTCCGACAGCCAGCGCAAGCCCTGCAACACGACGAGGGCATGCTCGTCGAAGATCGCCACGCATTTTCCGCGCACGTCCGAGGCCGAACGCAGCGGCCGCTCCTTAGCCATGACCAAGACGGCGCGGTTGGTTGCCGTATAGGTGGCCATCGGTTCGAACTTGCCCTCGATCTGGGCCAACCGGGCCAGATGCGGCGCGGTCAGGACGAGGTCGTAGTCGCCCGCCATCGTGGCGCGATGAAACGCCCTGAAATCGACGGCCGTGCTCAACTCCACCGGCCGCCTCAACTCCCGTTCCAGGTACAGGCGCACCGGCTGGTAGTTGGCCAACAAGGCGCGCGGGCTCAAGGTCGGCAACAAACCCAGCTTAAGTGGC